>JAUIKJ010000255.1 GCA_030430835.1 Candidatus Hydrogenedentota bacterium | reverse complement strand
CGAACCAAAAGGAGCTGGACGAGACCGCCCTGCGAAACGCCCTTTTGGAGCGCGCCCGCGCGGTGGCCGGGGCGGGTGTGTTCACCAAGGTGCGGGTGATCGACGGTCCGCCGGAGGTCCTGGAATTCGAGGACGCTCAGCTCTCGCTGGTTTGCGCCTGAGTCCATGGACGCCGACGACCAACGGGTGGCGACCCTCTACGCCCGCTTCCTGCGGGAGCGCGGCCCCGGCCACCGGGCCCTGGATTGGAGCGCCCCGGAGTCCCAAACCACCCGTTTCCGGCGACTCGCCGCCGTGGGCGTGGGCACCGGCGACCGGGTGCTCGACGTGGGTTGCGGCCTAGGCGACCTGCTGCCCTGGCTGGTCGACCACGGGCTGGAGGTGGACTACTGGGGCATCGACATCACCCCGGAGATGATCGCCCATTGCCGGGCCACCCACGCCCGCGGTCGCTTCCTGGAAGGCAACATCCTGGAGGACCTGGCGGGCCTGCCGGAGGGGGGCTTCGACTGGGTCCTGGCCAGCGGTGTTTTCGCCCACCGCAAGCGCGCGCCCTGGGACTACATGCGCGCCCTGATAACCGCCATGACCCGCCTGGCGCGGCGCGGGGTGGCCTTCAACAGCCAGTCCACCCGCGCCCCCAATCCCGGCTCCTGGAGTCTGTTCCACGCCGACCCGGAGAAGACCCTGGACTTCTGCCAGTCCCTGGGCTGGTCGGCGCTGCTGACCCACGACGCCGGGAAGACGGACTTCACCGTCACCATGTGGCCGCCCGAGGCCAAGTCCTGAACCTGGCCGCCCGAGGCCAAGTCCTGAACCTGGCCGCCCGAGGCCAAGCCTCACTCTTTCCCGGCCGTGTAGACCGCCGCCAGGATCTCCATGGGGCTGGCGCCATTGGCTTCGGCCAGGGCGCGCGGGGTCACCAGACCCGCCGGACGCGTCCAGCCCCGCGCGGCGATCAGGGTATCCAGCTCCGGCCCCGCGACCCCGAGAACGGCGCCATCGGTCCGCGCTTCTCCTTCGTGGGCAACAACATCGTGGCGGGCTTCCAGACGCTACAAAGCTTCCCGCGCAATGCCTGGTTCTTTATTGAGGTCGCGTGTCCCCTCGGTGGCGATGTCACCGGCCGGTACACACTGACCGTGTGGACGCCTGCCGACGGTTGGCGCACCCACTCAAACCTGAGCAACTGGGGCCAGTCCTTCACCCACCTGAACAGCCTCGGCTTTATCGTCGATGTCGGATCCATCGGCCCGGTGTACTTCGACGACACGGATCTCTTCATCGGCGCGAGTGTGCCGGCCGTCACCGGGCAGATCCTGACCAACGCGCAGTTGATTCTCACCGCCGCGGAACTGGTGCCCGGCGACACCTTCTACGCCGCTTCGGAAGCGCCGAAGGACACGGTCATCGCGCAATCCCCCGCGCCGGGCACAGAGACGGCCGCGGGGGCACCGGTGGACCTCACGCTGTCTCTGGGACCCGATACCGGCGCCGAGGGCGAAGGTCAACCCGAGGGGGAAGGGGAAGGCAACCCGGAAGGCGAGGATTCCGTCGAGGGTGAAGCAGAGCCCGAAGGCGAAGGGCAGGCGGAGGGTGAGGACCCATCGGAAGGGGAAGGGGAAGGCGAGGCGTTTCCCGAGGGTGAAGATCCCAACGAAGGGGAAACAGCCACAGAAGGCGAGGAAACGCTCGAGGGCGAAACGGAGGGGGAAGGGGAAGTGCCTGAGCCCCCGCGCATCATCGGTCCCAACACGATCGAAGCAGGATCGGTACTGCTCCTCCGCGTGGCCTTCGATTCGGACAAGGCCGACCTGCCGCACCAGTGGTACCTGGACGACCTGCTGATTCCGGACGCCACCGGGGCCGAGATTCGTATCGAATACGTCGAGGAGGCGTTGCACGAGGGAATCTACCGCGTCACGGCCACCCACCCGACCAAGGGCTTCCTGAGTTCCTTGCCGCACGTGGTCAACGTGGTACCGGAGAACTCCCTGCCGATCGGTGGCGGCGTGGCATGGGTCACGCTCGCACTGGTCGCGGGCGGCGTGGCCGGCGTCCGGTTGCGGCGCCGGGCCTGATCGCCACCCCGAGACTCCGAACACCATGCTCACAATTGGATTGCGGCGTGCGTTGACTGTTTCCGCAAGCCCATGCTAGATTTCTCGATCCCCGGAATCCGGGGATATTTCTACCGGCGCGCAGGATGAGGGACGGTAATTCATGCTTATTGGTAGTCAGTCGAAGAGCACAATCATTGATATTCTGTTCACCGGATTGAAGTCGGTGCTGCGTGAGATGGGGCAGCCGGTGAAGTTGGTCCTGACGACGGACGGCTGCACGATCCTGGTCCGGGGCGAGGACCTCTCCAAGAAGCTGGACAAGGTCCGGATTCGCTTCGACATAAAGGAAGGCGCGACCGAGCAACAGGTCACCGCCGCGATTGAAGCCACCAAGATCCCGATGCGCACCACGTTCGAGGATGGTAAGTGCGAGATCACCTTGCCGCCCTTCGAGTGGCGGCAGGCACAACAACTGCTCCCCGTCGACACACTCATCGAGGAACAGGCCGTCCACTCCTTCCGCTCGAAGACCTGGAAAATCGAAGTCAACGAGTACTTCGACACCGGCTTCAATATCAACTCGGTCATCGAAAAGATGAAGGAACAGGGCGCGTCCGACCTGCACCTGCGCGCGGGCAACCGGCCCTTCATCCGGATCGACAACGATCTGGAACCAATGGATCTCCCGCTCATTTCCTCGCAGGACATGCGCCAGATCATCCTGGATCTCGGCGGGCAGATGGAACTGGACCTGCTCGAGACGGAGAAGGAATCGAGCTTCCAGTACCACGCCGCGGGCATCGGCTACCTCCGTTGCAGCGGGTACATCAAGACCGGCGCGATGGCGCTCGCGATTCGACTCATCCCCGAAGAACCGATTCCGCTCGAAAAGTTGAACCTGCCGGGCGTGGTCTCCCGCGTGACCAAACTGCACCGCGGCCTCTTCCTGGTCTGCGGCATCACGGGCAGCGGCAAGTCAACCACCCTCGCCGCCTTGGTCGACGAGATCAACAAGACCCGCAAGACGCACATCATCACCACGGAAGACCCGATCGAGTTCGTGTATTCCGACAAGCTCAGCATCATCTCACAGCGCATGGTGGGCCGCGACACCTATTCCTTCGCCAACGCCCTGCGCGGTGCCTTGCGTGAAGATCCGGACCTGATCCTCGTGGGCGAAATGCGCGATGTGGACACCATCCGCGCCGGCCTCAGCGCCGCGGAAACGGGCCACCTCGTGTTCAGTACCCTGCACACCACAACCGCGGTCGACACGGTCAATCGCATGATCAGCTACTTCCCCCAGTCCGAACGCGACCTGATTCGCCAGGAAATCGCCTACACCCTCACCGCAGTCGTTTGTCAGCGCCTGCTGAAGAAGGTCGGTGGTGGCCGCGTGCCCTGTACCGAAGTGCTGCTCGGTGGTGTGCCCATCGTGCGCGATGCCATCATTGATGGTGACCTCGACAAACTCGAGGGCATCATGGAAAACGACAGCGACATGTTGACCTTTGACCAGCATGCGGTGCAGTTGTTCCGCGCGGGTACGGTCACGCGTGAGGAAGCCGTCACCGCCTGCCGCGACGCCGAAGCCTTCGACCGCGTGCTGTCGGGCATCAAGTCGGCGAGTGGCCGCCTGCTGAAATAGCCGCCGTACCGGCCGCACCGGCTGGAAACCAACGGAGTGCCTGTCTCATGCCCTGCCTTCGCCTTGCCTTCATGACGCTGTTCCTGGCGGCTGCTCCCGCCGTGGCCTATGAACTCGCCGACGCCGGCGGACAGGAAGATCTCACGCCGGCGATGCGCGCGAAAACCGAGGTGATCGCGCAGGCTCTGGAGGACATTGCCCCGGAGGGTTGGGAAGCAGGCGGACCGGTCGAGCGCTATACGACGGTCAACATGTACGACAAGATCAACGGCCGCTCAGAGTTGTTCATGTCCTACGATGTGACGGGCATGGCCTTTGTCAGCCTCTATGACCAGGCCGACGAAACACGCTATATCGATATCTTCCTCTACGACCAGACCACGCCCCTCGGTGCCTTCGGCGTCTATTCCGTCGAGCGTTGGCCGGGCAACCCCGCGGTGCCGGTCGGGCGGGATGGCTACCGCACGGACACGGATCTCTTTTTCTGGCACGGCCAGTATTACGCATCCATTCTCAGCCTGGCCGAAGACGAAGCGATGCAGGCCGCGCAGTTGGCCGTGGCCAAGACCTTGGCTTCCCGCCTGAAGGATTCGGGTGAGCCGCTCTGGGGCTTGGGCGTATTGCCCGAGGCCGGCCGCCAGACAGCGTCCATCCAGTACTTTCAGGTCGATGCCATGAGCATCGACTTCATGACAGACACCTTCTCGGCGGAGTACGGTGAAGGCGATGACACCGTCCGCCGCTTCGTTTCCCGACAGCCGGATGCGGAAACGGCAAAGGCGATTGCCGCGAAGTTTGGTGCCTACCTGCAGGACTATGGCGCGTCGTATGGCGAGGAAGAACGCGATGGGGTCGCGCTGGTCTATGCGGATTTCGGCGGCGGCTATATCGATGCCGCCTTCGCCCATGGCCGCTACGTCGCCGGGGTGACCGCGGTACAGGGTCTGGATCGCGCCCTGGCGAGCGCCGCCGCGCTGGCGAAAGCACTGCCCACGAAATAGTCCCCGGCCTCAGGCCGCATCCACATCTTCGAGCGCGTGTTTCACAAGGACCGCCGCACCGCGCCGCGCCACGCGCGCTGCCTCGGGATCCTGCGACACCTGCGCCGTGGCGATCGCGCCTTCGAAGATCACGGCAATCTCCTCGCCGAGTGATGCGGGATCGGGCGCGCCC
>JAUIKJ010000254.1 GCA_030430835.1 Candidatus Hydrogenedentota bacterium | reverse complement strand
AATCGTCGTCGCCCGGTGCCGAGGTCGTGGCGCAACCAGCCAGTACGGTCAGGGCCAATCCAGCAGTCAATACGCTTCTAAACATCCGAAATCTCCCTTCCGGCGGATACTCATGGAAAGCGCTTACTCTAGCAAATCCGGCCCTTTGCCGCACCCGCGGAACAAGTCCGCACCTTGAGGCGTTCTCATGGGGTGTTTATCATAGCGGGCTGTCTTATGGCCCCCGATCCCCGGAATTTCACCCATGCCCCCCAAGAAAAACGCCCCGCGCAACGTCATCGCCATCAAGGGCGCGCGCGAACACAACCTGGACAACCTCAGCCTCGAGATCCCCCGGGACAAGCTGGTCGTCATCACCGGCCTCAGCGGATCGGGCAAGTCGAGTCTTGCCTTCGACACGATCTACGCGGAGGGCCAGCGCCGCTACGTGGAGAGCCTCTCGGCCTACGCCCGCCAGTTCCTCGAACAGATGGACAAGCCGGACGTGGATTACATCGAGGGCCTGAGCCCGGCGATTTCCATCGAGCAGAAGACGACGCACCGCAATCCGCGCTCGACCGTGGGAACGGTCACGGAGATCTACGACTACCTGCGCCTGCTCTTCGCGCGCGTGGGAACGCCCCACTGTTACAACTGCGGCAAGGTCATCGAGTCGCAGACCCCGCAGTCGATCGTGGACACCGTGCTGAAGTTTCCCGAGGGCACGAAGGTGCAGCTCCTCGCACCGCTCATTCGCCAGCGCAAGGGCACCTACCAGAAAGTTTTCGACGACGTGAAACGCCAGGGCTACGTGCGCATCCGCGTGGATGGCGCGTTCTACAACGTGGACGACGACATCACGATGGAGCGCTACGTGAAGCACGACATCGACGTGGTGGTCGATCGCCTCGTGGTGAAGGACGGCATCCGCAAGCGGATGACCGATTCCGTCGAGACCTGTCTCAAGCTGGGCCAGGGTCTTGTGCGCGTGTGGTATCAGGAGCCCGAGGCCGAGGCGAAGGAAATGCTCCAGAGCGAGCACCTCGCCTGCGTGGATTGCGGTATCGCCTGCGAAGACCTTGAGCCGCGCATGTTTTCCTTCAACAATCCGCACGGCGCCTGCCCGCACTGCACGGGCCTCGGCACGATGATGGAGGTGGACCCGGAACTCGTCGTGCCGGATCCATCCCTCTCCATCGCCGACGGCGCAGTGCGGCCGTGGAGCATGCGCCGCGTGCTGGACGGGATGTACCGCAAGGCGCTGCTCTCCGTCTGCAAGCACTACAAGCAGGACCCGAAGAAGCCGTGGCGGAAGCTCCCGGAATCCTTCCGGCAGGTTGTGCTCTATGGTTCGGAAGGCGAGGAGATCGACTTCTCCTTCAGCGGCGCGAAGCATACCTATGAAACGCGGCGCCCCTTCGAGGGCGTGATCCCGAACCTGGAACGGCGCTATCGTGACACCGACTCGAACCGCGCGCGCGACATGATCGGCGAGTTCATGGCCACGCGCCCGTGCCAGCACTGCAAGGGCGCACGCCTCCGCCCCGAATCACGCGCGGTCACCGTGGCGGGTAAGAACGTGATGGAAGTGACCGCACTCTCCATCGGCCATTCGCTCGACTTCGTCAACGGCCTCAAGCTGAAGAAATCGCAGATGATGATCGCGGAGCGCATCGTCAAGGAAATCCGCGAGCGCCTCGGCTTCCTCGTCAGCGTCGGTCTCGACTACCTCACCCTGGACCGGCACGCCGGTTCGCTCTCCGGCGGCGAGTCGCAACGCATCCGCCTCGCCACACAGATCGGTTCGGGCCTCGTCGGGGTGCTCTATATCCTCGATGAACCGAGCATCGGCCTGCACCAGCGCGACAATGAGAAGCTTATCGCCACGCTTGAGCGCCTGCGCGATGTGGGCAATACGGTGATCGTCGTGGAACACGACGAAGACACCATTCGCGTTGCGGATCATGTCATCGACCTCGGTCCCGGCGCGGGCGTACACGGCGGAAAGATCGTCGCGCAGGGCACGCCCGCGCAGATCATGAAGAACAAGCAATCGCTCACCGGGCAGTTCCTCAACGGGACGATGGCAATCCATTGTCCGGATGAGCGCCGCCCGGGCAATGGTCACGAGATCGTCGTGCGCGGCGCGCAACACAACAACCTCAAGAAGGTCGACGTCGTCTTTCCGCTCGGCAAGTTCGTCTGCATCACCGGCGTCTCCGGCTCCGGCAAATCGAGTCTCGTGAACGAGACGCTGTACCCCGCGGTCACGCGCGCGCTGAACGGCGGCACCCGCCTGCGCCCCGGCAAGCACGCGAGCATCGACGGCCTCGAGCACATCGACAAGATCATCGACATAGACCAGTCGCCCATCGGCCGCACGCCGCGCTCGAATCCCGCGACCTATACCGGGCTCTTCTCGCCGATCCGCGATCTCTTCGCGCGCACGCAGGAGGCCCGCGCGCGGGGCTACCAGCCGGGCCGCTTCAGCTTCAATGTGAAGGGCGGCCGCTGCGAGGCCTGCGAGGGCAATGGCCTCATCACCATCGAGATGCACTTCCTGCCGGACGTCTACGTGCCCTGCGACGAGTGCCACGGCGCGCGCTATAACCGCGACACCCTGGAGATTCGCTACAAGGGCAAGAATATTTCGGAAGTACTCGACATGACCGTCGAGGATGCCGCGGAATTCTTCAAGCACATCCCTGTGATTTTCCGGCCCCTGGAGACGCTGAACGACGTGGGCCTCGGCTACATCCGACTCGGCCAGGCCGCAACCACGCTCAGCGGCGGCGAGGCGCAGCGTGTGAAACTGGCCACGGAACTCTGCAAGCGCCAGACCGGCCGCACGCTCTACATCCTCGACGAGCCGACCACCGGGCTGCACGCGGCGGACGTGGACCGCCTTCTCAAGGTGTTGCACCGCCTCGCGGATCACGGCAACACCGTCATCGTGATCGAGCACAACCTCGACGTGATCAAGACCGCCGACTGGCTTGTCGACATCGGTCCCGAGGGTGGCGATGGCGGTGGCCGCGTCGTGGCGACCGGTACGCCGGAGCAGATCGCCAAGTGTGCGAAGTCCTACACCGGCAAGTTCATCAAGGACAAGCTGCCCAAGCGCGCGGCAAGAGCCGCGGCGGGCAACGGCGCACCGGCGAAGAAAAAGACGACCGCGAAGCGCAAGAAGAAAGCAGCGGCCAGCGGGAAGAAGTAGCACCGCCCAAACGGCGAAGGGAGTCAACGAGTCATGCATTCAAGCTACCTGCAACGGATCGTTGATCGCCTGGCGCATTCCTGCGAAGTGGCGAAAAATCGCTTCCAGCATCTCGATTCCGAGGTGTTGAATTGGCAACCGGAGCCCGGTCGCTGGAGCATCGCGCAGTGTCTCGATCACATGTCGATCGCCGCGGAGCACTACAACGGAAGTATCGGCCCCGCCATCGAGAAGGCCAAGTCCCGGCAGCACGCCACCGGCCTCAATCCGGATCCGCGCTTTACACTCATCGGTCGCCTGATTATCTACGCGGTTTCGCCCCAAACGACCCGCAAGATGAAAGCCCCCCGCAGCATGCGGCCCTCCTCCGCGCCCATCACCGGCGACCCCGTCGCCCGCTTCGTCCGCGCACACGAAGCCACCATTGCACTCGCGCATATCGCAGACGGCATGGATACCAACCGCATCCGCATGAGTTCGCCCGAGGCCCGCATCCTGCGTATCAACGCCACAGACGCCTTCGAGATCCTCGCCGCCCACGCCGCGCGCCACCTCAACCAGGCCCACCGCGTCGCGGAAACCCCGGGTTTCTCGGGCTAGTATCCCGCTGTCGATCCCTTGTCATTTTCAGTGAGATGCGTTACGGTAGCCGAGAGGAAGAATGTTTCGGGCCGGGCGCATCGCGCCACGGCAGGGCAGGGGGGAATCATGTTTCGCTATTCGTCTTTTCTTTTCGCCGTTCTTTTCGCGTGCAGCGGACACACCGAGAATCTCTTCGGCTACGCGTACACGCCGGTGGGCGACGCCATCGTCTCGCAAGTCGGCAACAAGGTTCAGGTCCGCGTGAACGATGCGGACGGCGACAACGGCGTCCAGATCGATCCGGGCACGGTGCTTTCCGCGCGGCTTACGGTGACCAGCCGCGCAGGGCGATTCAACACCATCCAGACCGTCTGCAACTTCGACGCGGGCGGCAGCATGACCACGCGCATCGTCAATGACGAGAACCCGCTTGCCGTCCATGGCCTGGAATGGGTGGAAAGCGCTGCGCAGAGCGATGATAAGGGAGCACCGGTACCATTGGCTACGGAGGTCACCGTGCTGCGGGAGGGCGAAGTCGTGTACACGACGGAATTCCCCGCCGGATGGAACACCTACATGTTCACTTACCCGAAGGACGTCACCCTCGCACACGAAGTACACATCGTGCAGACGGCCACGAAGAGCAACGTGCGGAAAGCGCGCCACGACGCGCTTATGGCCTCTGCTCATCCTATACGTATTGCGGCGCCGGGCGGAGGAGACGACATCGAGTTGCTGGGGGATACGGTGCAGTTCCTGCCGCGTTCGGATGCGTTCGGCGAAGCCGAGCACCTGGACGACATCGCCAACTTCGGTGAAGTCGGTGACAACGTTCAGTTCAACCCGCTCGCCGCCGCGCCCTTTGATGACAGCATTCAGATGCACACGATCGGCGGTGTCAATCTGCGCTGCACCGCGTCCTGGCCCGATGGTCAGGCCGAGGTCACCAGCGCCGGCACAAATCCGCCCCAGGCCATCCGGATCACAGGCGTACCGAAACGTGGTGTGGCCATCACCCTGCACGGTGATGGGGCCATCGCGGACGAAGACCGCGCGCTCACCTTCTCCGGGAACCTGGAGAACGGCATGGACCTGCTGCCGGTCACCTTCGAC
>JAUIKJ010000253.1 GCA_030430835.1 Candidatus Hydrogenedentota bacterium | reverse complement strand
GGTCGACACGGACCCGGAGAACATGCTCGCCCCCGACGAACCGGTTCGGATTTTTCACCGCGAAATGAAGGCGAAACTGGGCCTGTACGACATCGTGGTCGTGGGCGTTGCGGACGCCGAACACGCGGACGGGGTCTTCCATCCGGCTGCGCTGGCCGATGTCTACGCCCTGGCGGAACACGCCAAGACCCTGCGCTGGCCGGTGCCCGGTGATGCCGATATCATGGCCGGGGTCATCCCGCGCGACCTGATCGCGCCCTCGACCGTGGACAATATCGCGCAGGGCGGGCCGGGTGTGGTGACCTTTGACTGGTTGATGCCGGCGCCGCCGAGCACCGCTGAAGACGCGCGCGAGGTCCGCGACAAGGCACTCGCGCTGCCCTTTTTCAAGGGTACGCTCGTCTCCGAAGACGGGTTGATGCTGGCCCTCTACATCCCCATCAGCGCCAAGGATCAGAGCTACCGCGTCGCGAGCGCGCTGCAAGAAATGATTGATACCTTTGACGGCGGTGCCGAGTACTACATCACCGGCCTCCCCGTGGCGAACGACACCTTCGGCGTGGAGATGTTTGTGCAGATGGCGATTTCTGCGCCGCTGGCAATGATCGCGATCTTCGTGCTGATGCTGTTGTTCTTCCGCAAGTTGGTGCTGATCGTCTCGCCGATGCTGGTCGCCCTGGCCTCGGTCATCGTGACGATGGGACTGCTCGTCGTGACCGGGCACACGATTCACATCATGAGCTCGATGATCCCCATCTTCATCATGCCGATCGCCGTGCTCGACTCTATCCATATTCTGTCCGAGTTTTTTGACCAGTATCCGCGCCACCGAGATCGCCGTAAGACGGTACAAGCGGTGATGGCCGAACTCTTTGCGCCAATGCTCTACACCTCGCTGACCTCCGCGGCCGGCTTCGCCTCCCTCGCGCTGACGCCCATTCCGCCCGTACAGACTTTCGGCATCTTCGTGGCCGTCGGCATTCTCACGGCCTGGGCCTTGACCATTGTCTTCATCCCGGCCTACATCATGCTCATTCCCGAGCGGATGCTGGCGAACTTCGGGGCACGGCACACCGAAGGCGCCGAACATGCAACGCATGTCGGGCACATGTTGCATGGCCTGGGCCATTTCACGGCACGCCGCTACCGGCTGGTCGTCGTCGTGGCCTTGTTGATGGCCGCCTTCAGCATCTATGGCATCAGCCGCATCAATGTAAACGATAACCCCACGCGCTGGTTCAAGGCCGCGCACCCGATCCGCGTGGCGGACCAGGTATTGAATGATCACTTCGGCGGCACCTACATGGCCTACCTCGCGCTGGAACCCGGCGCACCGGAGCCCTTCCCGGACTATCGTGCGGGCCTGATCGAGCGGCTCGAAGCGTGGGAAACGGCCAACGCGCCGGACTTTCCGGAGATCCAGGAGACTGCCGCCGCGTTGCGCGCGGCCATTCCGGAAGAGGCGCCGTCGCGCGATGCGTTGCTGGCAGCGCTGGACACCCTGGTCAACGCGAGGATAGATGCCGCCGAGGGCGAATTGCGCTACGCCTGGGAAGACACGCTCGCCTTCGTCGATCTGGAGAAGCAGCGCGACGAGGTCTTCAAGCAGCCGGAGGCCCTACGTTATATCGCCGCACTCCAGGAACGCCTCGCGGAAATGGACGCCGTTGGCAAGTCAAACTCGGTCGCGGACCTCGTCAAGACGGTCTACCGTGCACTCTTCGAAGGCGAGGCGGAATACTTCCGTATCCCCGAAAGTTCCCGTGCGGTGGCGCAGTGCTACCTCACCTTCGAGGGCAGTCACCGCCCGCAGGACCTCTACCACTTCGTCACCCCGGACTACCGGGAGACGAGCATCTGGGTGCAACTGACCAGCGGCGACAACCAGGACATGACGCGGGTGGTGAATGCGGTGGACGACTTCGTGCGGGAGAATCCCCCGCCCTTCGGCCTGAAACACCAGTGGTTCGGCTTGACCTACATCAATGTGGTCTGGCAGGAGAAGATGGTCTACGGCATGCTCAACGCCTTCGCGGGCTCGTTCGTGATTGTGCTGATCATGATGGTCGTCCTCTTCCGCTCCTTCCTCTGGGGCCTGCTGTCAATGATTCCGTTGACGCTTACCGTCGCCTTCATCTACGGCATCATCGGCGTCGTGGGCAAGGACTACGACATGCCGGTGGCGGTGCTGTCGTCCTTGTCGCTGGGGCTGGCGGTCGACTTCGCGATTCACTTCCTCGCGCGCACGCGCGAGCTCTATAGGCGCAAGGGCGACTGGGCCGCCGTGCAACAGGAAATGTTTGGCGAACCCGCGAACGCCATCACGCGCAATGTGCTGGTGATCGCCATCGGATTCACCCCGCTGCTCGCCGCACCGCTGATGCCCTATGTCACCGTCGGCGCGCTGCTGGCCGCGATCCTCTTCGTCTCCGGCGGAAGCACGTTGTTGCTGCTGCCGTCCTTGATTACGCTGCTGCAGCGATGGCTGTTTCGCGGCGGGAAAGAAGCGACCAATGACGGGTCGGCAACATGAATATATGACCGCGATAGTGCGTCTGGTCAGTGAAGGGTAAGGAGTTTATGCCATGAAGATTTGGATAGTCGCCGTTTCCGTTCTTGCACTGGCCTGCGGTGCTGGTGCCGAGGACCTCACCGACGTCGCCGTGATCGTCGCCAAGACGAATCACACGGCCTACTACCAGGGCGAGGATGGCCGCGCGCAGGTGAAGATGGTGATCACCGATGATCAGGGCCGCACGCGCGAGCGGGAGCTGACCATCCTCCGCCGCAACGCGGACAGTGAGGACAGGGAACAGCAGTTCTACGTCTACTTCAAGAGTCCGGCCGACGTGCGCGGCACGGCCTTCATGGTGCATAAGCACGTCGGCACGGACGACGACCGCTGGCTCTATCTGCCCGCGCTGGACGTGGTGAAACGAATCGCGGCGTCGGACGAACGCACCAGCTTCGTCGGCTCGCACTTCTACTACGAGGACGTGTCCGGTCGCGGCACGGACGAGGACGAACACACGCTCATCGAGACGACGAACAACTATTACGTGGTCAAGAACGTGCCCAAGGACAAGGGCGCGGTCGAGTTCGACTCCTACACGATGTACATCCACAAGGACAGTTTCATCCCCGTAAAGATCGAGTACGAGAAAGGCGGCACGGTGTACCGCACCACCGAAGTACTCAAGGTGGAAGAGCTCCAGGGCTTCATGACCGTCACCGAAGCGAAGATGACCGACACGACGATCGGCGGCCACACGGTCTTCAGCTATCCGAGCATCACCTACAACGTGGGCCTGCCGGCCGACATCTTCGCCGAGCGTTACCTCCGCCGCGCACCGCGCGAGCACTTGGAGTAAGTAAGCAGAAACATCAAGGACTTGGGGAGACAACACGAATTCCCAATTGACATCGCAAACCGGTTCCTTTGTTATTTCAACCGGCACCCTTGTCACCTCGACCGAAGGGAGAGGTCTTAGATTTCTCCCTTCGGTCGAGGTGACAAAGGAGCCGTTATGAGTAATCGAAGTTACCGTTGTGCAAAACCGGCCGTCGCCGATCAGTGCCCTGGGGAGTGGAGAATCATCATGACAACGCGCGCTTGGGCGATGGGCTTCGTGTTCACCCTTCTCGCGCCGGGTTTGGCGGCCCAGGAACCGGCGCTGCCGCCGGGACTGGACGCGCCACCGCCCGCGACGGAAGAGCCTGCCCTGCCCGCGGGGCTCGGCGGCTCGCCGGCGAAGGAAACCGGGCCGGCACTCCCCCCCGGACTTGGCGGCGCCCCGGAACCCGCGCTGCCCGAAGGCCTGGGAGAATCCACGCCCGAAGCCACCGTATCCGAAGACGATTTCAGAAAGCGGCCGCGCCTCGAACTCCACGGCTTCTGGGAAGCGCGTACAGGCGGCCGGCTTGTGCGCGACACCGCGCAGCCGAACCGCCGCAGTATCGCGGAGACGCGGCTGCAACTCGAGACCGAGTTCTCCGGTGATTGGGGTGCCTTCGAGATCACTGGCGACACCTACCTCGACGGCATTCGGGAGGAGGCTGCCTTCGACCTGCGACGGGCGCGCTTCACCTTCTCACCACTGGACAACCTCGATGTGCGCATTGGCCGACAGGTGCTGACCTGGGGCACGGGCGACCTGCTCTTCATCAACGATCTTTTCCCGAAGGATTGGCAGGCCTTCTTCATCGGCCGCGATGTGGAGTATCTAAAAGCGCCGTCGGACGCGATTCGCGTAGGGCTCTTCAATGCCTTCGTGAATGTCGACTTCGTCTATACGCCGCGCTTCACGTCCGACCGCTATCTTACCGGCGACTACATCAGCTACTACGATCCCCTCTTCGATCGCTACAACGGCGCTTCGCGCGACGTGAATGCGAACCCGCCGAGCGACTGGTTCGAAGACGACGAGTTCGCGTTGCGGCTCTACCGTGACGTAGGCAAGTTTCAGTTGGCCTTGTACGGCTACAGCGGCTACTGGAAGAGTCCCGGCGGCCAGAAGATTCGCGGCGTGCCACTGACCCAGGCGACCTTCCCGCGACTCAATGTCTATGGCGCGAGCCTGCGTGGCCCGGTGGGCAAGGGCATCCTCAGCGCGGAGATCGGCTACTACGATTCGGCCGACGACCGCAGCGGAAAAAACTTCTTCGTGAACAACAGCGAGTTCCGCGCCCTGCTCGGCTACGAGCAGGAGATCGCGAAGGAACTGACAGCAGGCATGCAAGTATATTGGGAACACATGATGGACTATGCGGCCTACCGGAACAGCCTGTTCCTCATCCCGCCGCGCGATCAGGATCGGGTATTGCTCACCTTCCGCCTCACGAAGCTGATGATGAACCAGAACCTGATTCTCTCCCTCTTCACCTTCTACAGCCC
>JAUIKJ010000252.1 GCA_030430835.1 Candidatus Hydrogenedentota bacterium | reverse complement strand
CCGGCGCGCCGTCCGGCGTCACCAGACGCGTGCCGGCGTCCAACGCACCGGGCCAGAAGGCCAGGCTGAGCAGACCGATTATCACGCGCGTGCCACCCAACTCGTAGTCGTAGACATCCCAAACCGTCTTGAGCACCACGTCGCCACGATCAGCGATGAGCAACTGGCCGCCAAGCCAGAATCCCGCAATGAATAGGCCGACTACAAGCAAGCCGCCGGCGAGCATGACGGATTCCAGCGACAAGACCGGCTTGGCCGCTTCCATCTCCCGGCCGGGACGGGCAAGGGCATCGGCCTGGCTCACATCAATCTGGGCATGGCACTGCCAGCAGCGGTCGAACTCGGCACTGTTCTGCGCGCCGCAGTTCGGGCAAATAATGCCGGGACTGAGATCGATGCCGCTGTCGCTGTCACCAATCCGGAGCTCGCGCGCAGGGGTATCCTCCTGGCGTTCCTTCAGGCGTTTCACCGCGCTCTTGGCGATCGGGTGATTGGGGTCCATCTCGCGGATGGAATCCCAAGCCTCGGCCGCGGCTTCGCGGCTGCCGGAAATCTCCAGGACCCGCGCAAGCTGTTCGCGCAGCCCCACCTCATCGGGCCATTCCACAATGGCCGAATTGAGTTCGGCGGCCGCTTCTTCGTAGCGGCCCAGCCGGTAGTAGGTCGCAGCAAGGTAACGGCGGATGTTCAGCCGGTGAGACCACTCATTCTTCAGAACCTGAAGATGCTCCAGCGCCAGGCGGTATTCCCACGCCATGTACAGTTTCTTGGCAAGCCGCCAGCGCTGCTCGGAATCTTCGGGGTGATCCTCGACATAGCGCTGAATGTCCCAAATCTCAGTCATAGACACCCTGCCCTCTGCTGTAAAGAATATACTATAGCCGAAAGCCCTGCGCTACTTCTTTCTCTTCTTCCCCTGCTTGCGCTTCTCCTTCCGCTCGGCCTGCCGCTTCGCTGCGTGGCGGCGTACGTTCCGGCGATGCAACAAGTCGTTGACAACCCACGCGATGACCCCGGCACCGGTCGACGCGACCACGAATCCCGCAAGGACGCGCACGGCCGGTGTGACGGTATCGTAGGTGTAGTTCCACACCAGCCAGATGGACGGGGCCAGCACCACCACAAAACAGATGGCGAAGAATCCCCAGCCTACCGATTCCACTTCCTTCAGGGACTTCATCGAATAATTGACTCCTGCGCAGGCGGCAGCACGATCGTGAAACAGGCGCCGCCCTCGGGCGCGTCCGTCAAGCCAATCGTGCCCCCGTGTTCCTCGACGATTTTCCGGGTGACGGCCAACCCGAGCCCGGTACCTTTCGACCCCTTGGTCGAGTAGAAGGGTGCAAATATACGCGCCCGGTCCGCGCGTTGCACACCAGGACCGTTGTCTTCGACCCGCAGTTCCACGCCCCCATCGTCCAGCGCGCGCGCAACCACGTGGATCCGGCCTTGGTCGGGTGGCACGGCGTCGGCCGCGTTGCTCAGCAGGTTCAGCAGGCAGCGGTAAATGCCCTGTGCGTCCACATTGATCGTTTCCGGCGCATCACTGAGATCAATGCGGATGTCCACCTCGCGCTGGACGAAGAGTTCGGCGAAGGTCTCGTGGGCCTCCTGAATGATTCCAGCAACCGCCGTCCGCTCGCGCATGGGTACCCGGGCCTTGGAGAAGGACAGCATGTCCTGAACAAAATTGGAGATGCGCCGGGTGCTGCGCTTGAGCACGGGCCACGCGCGCCGGAGTACCTCGAGGTTCTCATGCTCGAGGCCCATATCGATCAGGTCGGCGCTGCTGTTCAACCCGGAGACTATGTTCTTCGTATAGTGCGAGAGTCCTGCCATGGCCAGGCCAATCGCCGCCATGCGCTCGTTTTTCATGCGCTCTTCGATGAGCCGCGCATTGGACACGGATGTGGCCGCGATCGACGCGAAGATCTCCAATACGCGCCGGTCGAGTTCCGTGAAGGCCCCGCCGCCGCTCTTGTTCACCACTTCCAGCACGCCAACAAGCGTATCCCGATCAAGCATCGGCACCGCGAGCAGGTTGCGCGTGGCAAAGCCGCTCGCGGCATCGGCCCCCTTGTACACGCGCGGATCGTTTTCCGCATCGGCCACAATGATGGACTCGCGCGCCGCTGCCGCAGCCCCGGCGACGCCCTCGCCGGATTTCAACCGCACCTCGCGCATCAGGGTTTCCTGATCGCCCGTGTCACCCAGCGCAACCTGAAAAAAGAGTTCATCGCAGTCGGTGTCGTAGAGCATGACCGATGCGGCCTCGGCCTGCGCTACGCCCCGACTCTCGTCGCTAATCCGCGCGAGGAGAACATCGAGATCGGCGATCGCCGCGATCAGCCGGTGCACGCGGTGAAGCGCCTCGACCACGCGGGTTAGTGCCGCGGGGTCGGCATCCTCCAACCAGCGCAAGTCCTCGTGGACATGCCCGGTCATGCCTTGGGACTCCCGGCCCTGTCGAGCCCGCCGTCAATCGCGGGCAGCAGGTGATAAACAATATCACCAACCGCCTTCAGGCTTTCCGGGCAAACTTTGTCCATGGTGTCTTCTGCCGTGTGCCAGTTCTGCTGATGCTGGAGGATGGTCCCGCCGTAGCTGAAATCGATAATCTCCAACGCCGGAACGCCCGCCCTGCGGAAGGGGATGTGATCGTCCTGTACATCCTGGCTGAAGGTCGTGAAGTGGTCACGGTAGCCAAAGCGATTCGCAATGTCGATCAGTTGATCGCTCATCCACTGGGGCGCATCGCGATCACGCATGACCCGCAACATGCAATCGCCGATCATGTCCACATTAATCATCGCATCAATCTGCTCAAGCTCGCCGGCCCTGCGCAGCGTTTCCACGAAATGGCGGCTGCCGTAGAGGCTATCCGTCTCGCTCCACTCGCCGACTGCCTCCTCGCCGTCGAACCAGACGAGCCACACGCTACGCCCAAAGCGGCTGTTACCCAGGGTCCGCGCCATCTCGAGCATCCAACCGGTGGTCGATCCGCCATCGTTCGCGCCGACGAAGGCAAAGTCGGGAAAGTATTTGGTGTCGTAGTGGTTGCCCAACACGATGACGCCGGGCCGATCGCCCTCGACCACCGCGATCAGGTTGGCCATATTGCGTTGGCCGGCGGGCGTGTCGGCCGCGAAGCGCTGCTCCTCAACGCGCAGACCAAGGCCGCGCAGATCGCGGCGGAGCATCTGCCGCATCGCCACCGCGGGCTTGGATCCCGCGGGCCGCGGCCCGAGCGCGACAAAGCGCTGAACGTCGGCGTAGGCGCGGTCTCCATCGAAGGCGGACTGGCTGGTGCGCAGCACGACGCGCTCCGTGTCGTCCGGGCGCAGGGTCTTCTTCAGGCCAAGGGAAGTGAGCATCAGAAAGACGAAAACCAGTACGCCGCTGACGGCGATGACCTTGATTCCCGTCTGTCCACGATGCGCCATTCGGACCTCCCCGGCTATCCTAACATAGCCACGGAACGGGATCGCCGCCCGCCGGTGGGCTACTTGACGCGGCAATCCGCAGCGCCCTGCCACAGGTCGCAGTTGGTGCCGAGGCGTTCCTTGAGCGGGAAGGCGATCTCATTGAGCTGGGCATTGGCCGCGGGACCAAGATCCAGGATCGCGGCCGCGATGTTGTGCTCGATCTGCGCCGCCGAACGCGCGCCCGTAATGACCGACGCGACGCCGGGCTGCATGACGAGCCAGGCGATGGCGACGGTGGCCAGGTCGAGGCCGACGGCCTCGGCAAACTCGCGCAGTTCATGCACCGTGTCCATGAGCAGTTCCTCGCAGCCGCTTTCACCATGACGGGTGCCCTCGCGCTCGCTGGAGAAGTGCCGGCTGCGGCGGCGGAGTTTCGGGATGCTGTCGATGTTGTCGTACTTGCCCGTAAGCAGTCCCTGCATCAGTGGCATGTACGCGAGCACGCTCGCGCCGCAACGCCGGGTAACCGGGATCACTTCGTACTCGGGACAGCGAAACAACAGGTTGTAACCAATCTGGTTCGACGCCACCTCACCGGCGTCGGCCCACGCACTGAGATCGTTCTTGCCGAAGTTGGAAACGCCGATTGCGCGGATCTTTCCCGCCGCCTTCAGTTTGCCCAACTCTTCCAGGGCCTCGGCGAACGTGGCAACGCCCGGGGATTGGTTGCCTTTCTGATCGACAAAGGGCTCGGCGTAAAATGGCCAATGGATCTGATACAAATCGATACGATCCGTACCGAGACGTTTGAGACTGGCCTCGCAGGACTGGCGAAGATCGGCAGGGGCACAATGCTGCGGCGAGACCTTGGAAGCAATCAGAACCCGCTCCCGCCGATCGCCGAGGGCCTTGCCGAGCGCCTGCTCGGAGGCGCCATCGCCGTAAATCTCAGCGGTATCAAAAAGGTTAACGCCGCCATCGATGGCTGCAGCCACCGCCGCATCCGCGTCGGACGCGGAAACGTCGCCCCAATAGTTCGCGTCGCCCAATTGCCATGCGCCGAAGGCGAGAACGGAAACCTCAAGTGCGCTATTGCCTAGTTGTCTATAAATCACAGCAACAAACCTCAGAATTCTGCGATAACCGGGGCATAGTAGTGAATGCACGGCCAAGGCTGCAAGCTTGTTCCACCAAATATTCCGCTAACGCAATACCCGGCGCCGTACGCGCTCGTAGCGCAACCAGAACCGGCGCAGCCGGTCGCGCACCTTTTCGTCCATTTCGATCGGCGAATAGGCGGCAAGCACGTAGAGCCGCGTTAGTTCTTCGGCTTCCTCGCGCATCCCCTTGAGTTCGGGCGGGAAGGCCTGAATGAACTCGTAGGGCGTCTGCCCCGATTCCCGGGGCACGCCCATGTCGTACGCCAACGCGCAGAGCGCCGCGTAGGCCTCCTCGATGTGGGTGTTGGTGGAGGTGCCGCGTGCGGT
>JAUIKJ010000251.1 GCA_030430835.1 Candidatus Hydrogenedentota bacterium | reverse complement strand
TACCGCGACTATGCGGACCATCGTCCTGTCGCCAAGGCCACGGAAGACGTGCCGGTCACCAAGTAAGTACTGCGAAATTAGTACGAGATCAAACCGGCGGGACGCTATAGCGTCTCGCCGGTTTCCTATGTTCGTGTATTGACCATCCGATGGCTCGCAGCTTCCCGAACGCCAACGGCGTTCTGTCGCAAAGCCCATGGTTGCCGACCGCAGGGAGACTACCCTGAGTTCATGATCTGTGCGTTCAACCCTGTAAGGGTTCTGCCGAACCCGGGTGCGGCTGCGTCAGGCCTACGCACGACGTAGCGAGCGCGGCCAAAACCATCAGCAACCCTACTGCCGGAATGATCGCGCCTATCCCGATGGACTCTGTGATCTCCGGATTCAGGATCACGAAGGCCAGGTGGATGATCATCTCGAAGAGCGCCAGGCCCGCCGCGACAAGCACCCAGGACCACCCGCTCCCCTGAACGCGAAGCAGCCCCACGAAACCCATACCCAAGGTGAGGAAGGTCAGGATATGCGCGATCTCGAATGCGGCGTTGAACTGCATCACCAAGGAACCCAGCAGGCCATGCGACGGGTCCACCGCGCGCAAGAATGTAAGATGCGCGGCGAGCGTGGCCGCGAGGATGAGTACCTGCGCGACGACACCACGGGACCGAAAGGAACGACGCGGCACCGGCGGCGCGGTACCCCAAGTGCGAAACTGCGCCACGGCCGCCTGGAGAATAAGCAAGCCGCCAAGCGCCGCCGCGTGGACACTGATAAAGGCACGACTCCAGGTCTCCGGGGCCGACCAGTCAACGAAACCACCATGTTGAAGATGATACGACGTGTCCAGCGCCGCGAGACTCCACAACATCCCCGCAGCAAGATAGAGCATCGGAAGCGCGGCGAGACGGTGCTGCCAGAGCAGTACCGCCGTCAGCGCCATTGCCAGCGCCATGACACCGTCGGGCGCGGGAAAACTGTTCTCGAAGACGACGAACGCGACGTGCTCCAGTGTGGCGGCCTCACCGGCTGCGGGCGCGTCGTAGTACGCGGGACCCGGCGGCGCCAACGTGCCGTCAAGATTCCCCAGCCCAGGGTGTCGGTGCATTCCGGTGCCAAACCATAAGAGCCAGAATACCCCGACGCCAAGCGCGGTCAACACGAGAACGATAGCCATCGTCCTGCGGAAAGGATACAGCACCGGGACGCTATTCATTCGCCGCGTCCCCCGGTGCGGGCACCACGACACCCGCTGCGCCCTGCACATGCCCCTCGGCGTCGTGCAGCAAAGCACCATAGACCAGCACATCGATTAAGGCCCCATCCTTGCGGCGGTGGAGCGTTGCGTAGCCACGGCAGGGGAGACCGTCCATCAGGCGGCTTAACTGATCGAGGTCGTGCTGACCCTGCTCTTCGCCGGAGAGGGCGGTGAGCGGGCGGCCTTTCAGTTCGCGCGGGGTGTAGCCGTAGAGCGATTCTACGGATGGCGCGACAAAGGTCAGGCAGCCGATCGTGTCCACGCTCCAGAGCACCGCGCCGGGGAGCGCCGCGATGCGGTCTGCCTCGGATTGGGTGTGGACCGGCGTGGCTTCCGTGGCCGCCGCGGGCGGTAGCATCACGCCGCAGACGGTGGCGCCTTGTGGTTCGCCGTCCTCGTCGTAAAGCGGCGCGAAGGCGAAGCGCCAGCGGCCGCCCGTACCCTTGTTGCCTTCCACGACAGACAGCACCGTGCCGTGGATGGTGTCGTGCAGGGCATGCTCGAACGCGGCCGCGTCTCCAGGCAGTATCTCCTTCAACGGGCGTCCCAGCCAGTGCTCCGCCACGCCGTCGAGCGCGCTTTCTGCGTTGGGGTTCGCATAGCTCACCCGGCCCTTGCCGTCGGTCGCGAAGAAGACCATACCCGCCGAATCGATCAGACGGCGGTAGCGTTCACCGTCGGCATCGGGGAAGGGCGTGAAGGGGGCTTCCGTGAAGGGACGCTCGAATTCCTCGAGTTCCCCCGTGGGGATGACGGGCGTCGTTTCGGTGTCCGGTACCGGGCTCCGCAGCAGTTCACCGGCGAGCGCGTGGAAGAACAAGATCTCCTCCGGTCGCCAGCGGCGCACGCTCTGCATATCTTCAACCACGATGATCCCGGCCTCCAGTTGGATGGCCAGGAAGGCCTGCGTGTGTTTGCTCGCCACCTCACGTACGCGCGGATCGTCTTGCGCATTGGCAACCGCCAGGACGGGATCTTCCTGCAGGGCCGAGAAGAAAAAGGGGGCGGTGTGGGATGTCAGGGTGTCCGTGCCGGGCGTCGCGCCTGCACCCGCACGCAAGCGGCGGTGCAGCGTGGTGTCCTCCGCGGGCCCAACCCAGAGAGACACCGCGATGCCCTTATGCGCCGCGACGACCCGGTCCAGTGCGGCGTCATGTTGCGTATGCGTCGCATGGAGCAGATCGAGCAGTTCTGCCAGGTCGCTTTCCCGCGCGTCCATCTGCTCCTGCATGGCGGCCAGATCCCGCAGCAGTGCCTCGTTGTTTTCCTTGGCCATGCGCACGCCCTTTCGCGCGCTCTGCAGGGCCTGAAGAAACATGGGGGAGGGGGCAGGGTCTTCCTGCCTTGCGGTCGTTTCGGGCGCAGGCGCGCTCCCGTCGACTTCCGGGGGCGCCGTTCCAACGGTTTCAGGCGCATCCGCTTTGGCGGCTGGTTCTTCCGGTGCGTCGGGTATTGCCGCTGGCGCGGGTGCGGGTTTTGCCGTTGGCGTACGGGCCGCGTGTTGCAGGTCGCGCGCTTCGCGGGCAAGCAGGTCGAATCCGGCAGTCAGCGCATTGAATTCGCGCACGCGGGTTTGGGGCCATGGACTCGAACCAACGCGAAACGGATCCAGCCGCAGCGCCTGTTGTACGAAGGCGTGGATCGGCCGCGCCAGGGCCCAGGCCGTCAGCAGCGCGAGTAATGCACCCAAGCCCAGCATCCCCGCCGTCAGCACGACGATGCCGTCACGCAAAGGATAGAGCGGGGCCGTGGCCGCATCGGGCGGCAGGAGCGTGCCCAGATGCAACGCGATCGTATCGGTGAGTGCGAGGGCCGTAAAGCGGGCGTGGCCCGTACCCTGCGCTGCCGCGAAACGGGCGTCCGTCAGTTGGGGGTCGTCGACCCAGCGTGCATGTGCAGCCGACAAGGCCGTGACCGCCGTCGTATCCGCCGCGCGGGACGCACACAGCAGTGTGCCGTCCTTGGTGAAGACACCGCTTTCACTGCCGTTGTCGCCGCCAAGACGCGCGAGCCGTCGATCCAGATGCGTCAGGGAGAGATCGATCGCGATGACCACCGGGGCGCCATGGTCGCCCGGCACGGCCACCGAAGCCGTGAGGAAGTCGGCATCCGGAATGCTCCAGTGCAGGTCGGGCGATCCCGTCAGGTTCTGATCGCTGCGGCCCTGCAGGGCATCAATCGCGCCGATGTACCAGTCTGCTTCGGTCCACGCCGCAAGCGCGACCGGTGTCGCCTCCTCAACGGTTTCGCCGCCGGCGTCGGTGTAACGACGGGCTTGGGCCGCTGCGCCGCCGCGCACTTTCCAGCGCGCGCGAATCCCGCCATCCATGTCCGCAAGCATTTCCATCCAGGCGTCGCCCGGGTAGACGAGGCGGATGCCGGCCACCGGCGGCCCGGCCGCGACAAGCGATCGCAGCAAGGGAACGGCTTCCGGTCCTGGGGTGTGCAGCGTGCCCGTTGCCACGGCGTCCCGGAGGAGGCGCAGCCCGCGCCGGGCCGGTTGCAGACCGCTTTCCGTTTCGCGCGTGGTCGCCGCCAAGGATTGCGCGAGGAGCGCGTCGGCATAGTCATCCCGAAACTGCTCCCGCGCACCCAGCAGCAATACGCTCATCACAGCGCCGTAGACGATCACCGGCGTGCAGACGACGATTAGCATAATCGTGCGGAGGCGAAGACCGCCGGGGTTCTGAATCTGCATTTTCAAACTGGCGCGGCTTTCCTGCAAGGTCGCTACTGCCGGAAGTATCGGGTCTGGGGTGCGGAGCGTTCAAGCGGGCGGCTGGGCATGCGTCCAAGTTTCCCCTATAATCGCCCTTCGCCATCAGGACGACGCCGTGTTTTTATTTCAGAACAAACGCATCATTGTCACCGGCGGGTCTGCCGGTATCGGTCGCGCCCTGGCCGAAGCGCTGGCGCGGGAAGGCGCGCGATTGGCGTTGTTCGCCCGGGGCGAAGCCCGCCTCCAGGACACCGTGGCCGCGATACGCGACGCCGGAGGTGATGCCGAGGCCTATGTCTGCGATGTAAATGACGCGCGGAGCGTGGCCGACACCATGGACGCCGCGGTTGCGGCGTTGGGCGGGCTGGACGGGGTCGTCGCAAACAGCGGCTTCTGCCGGCCAGGGTACTTCCATGAAATCCCGGTGGAGGCCCTCGGCGCGATGGTGCAGACCAATCTGTGTGGGACCATCCATACCCTGCACGCCGCGGTACCGCGCCTGATCCAGAATCCGGAAAGCTTTGCGGTGATCACGTCGTCGCCTGCGGGCAACGCGGCCATCTACGGCTTTAACGTGTATGGGGCAACCAAGGCGGCATTGAACCACCTCGCCCATGGGCTGCGCGCGGAGTATCGGGATCGGGGCCTGCAGGTGCTTACCCTGCTCCCGCCCGACACCGACACACCGGGCTACCAGGAAGAGCTGAACTTCTACCCGCAGGAGACCCGGGCGATTCTGCAGAGCGGACAGGTACACCGGGCCGAAGCGGTGGCAGCGGCCTGTCTCGATGCGATTCGACGAGGGCGTACCCAGGTCACGGTCGGCGCGGAAACAAAACTCCTGCTTCCCCTGGTACGCTATCTGCCGCAGATTTGGGAAGGCTACTGTCGAAGGCTCATCCGAAAGTCGAGAAGGAATATGTCGCAATGAAGGATCTCGAAGG
>JAUIKJ010000250.1 GCA_030430835.1 Candidatus Hydrogenedentota bacterium | reverse complement strand
GCTGGCGGGATCGTCACCGACCAGCACCGGATGGACTGCCTCGGCGCCTATGGGAACCCGGATGTGCGCACGCCGAACATCGACCGCCTCGCGCGGGACGGTGTCCGCTTCACGAACAGCACCTGCCCCTATCCGGTGTGTACGCCCTCGCGCTATTCAATGATCTCGGGGCGCTATGTGCATGAGCACAGGAGCTATTCGAACCATTGCACGCTGCCGCCGGAGGTGGAGACCTTTCCGCGCATCCTGCGCGATGCGGGCTACCACACGAAGTGCGTCGGCAAGATGCATTACACGCCGACCTATCTCGACGTGGGTTTTCAGGAGATGGTGCTGGCCGAGCAGAACGGTCCCGGACGCTGGGATGACGACTACCACCGCGACCTGCGCGCGCAGGGACTGATCGACGGGAACGACCTCGAAGACCAGGAGCGTGAATACCGCAAGGACGCGCGGGACGAATACTGGGAGACCTTCGGCGCGCTGCCCTCCAACCTGCCGGACGCGTGGCACTCGAGCACCTGGATCGGCGACAAGACGGTGGACGCGATGAAGCAATGGAAGGACGGCGGACAACTGCTGATGACCAGCTTCATCAAGCCGCACCATCCCTTCGATCCGCCGAAGTCCTATATTGGCAAGTACGACCCCGCGTCGCTGACAATTCTACCGGGCTGGACAGACGAGTGCCTCGAGCACGACTTCGATCTGAACAAGGGCTACTTCCCGAACGACAAGCTCACCCTGCCCGCATTGCGCCGGGTGATGGCCTATTACTACGCAGGTATCGAGCACATCGACGCGCAGGTCGGCCGCATGTTGAAGGTGCTCGATGATCAGGGGATCTACGACGACACGCTGATCGTCTTCACCAGCGATCATGGCGAGTACCTCGGCTTCCACCACATGCTGCTCAAGGGGAACTATCCCTACGAGCCGATGACGAAGGTGCCGCTCATCGCAAAGTTTCCCGGCAACCCGCGCGCTGGCGAAGCCTCCGACGTGCTGGCGAGCCTTATCGATCTCGCGCCAACCTTCCTCGCCGCCGCGGGCTGCGCGGTGCCGGAAGCGATGCACGGCCTCAACCTCGCCGATGCCGCCACAGATCGCCCGGTCGTCTTCAGCGACTCCCACGCCGGCGTGGTATCCATGGCGCGCACGAAGACCCACAAGCTCATCACAAACACCATGAAGGATAGCGAGTTTTTTTACGACCTGACCGCCGATCCCACGGAGATTGAGAACAAGATCGACGATACGGCGCAGGCCGATACCGTCGCCGAACTGCGCACTGCCCTGAAGGCCTGGCGCACGCCCGGGCGCCTTCCCGAGTTCTACCTGAATGAAGACGCCCCCATCATCGACCAGCCCAACGTCCCCACCCGCAACGACGGCCACCGTGACGCCATGATCGCCTACACCGCGGAAAAGATGACGGGCGACTGGGCGGGCTGACAGGCAGCAGGTGAGGTTGGCACGCCGTCTTGTCCCCCTTCGAAGGGGGTGCCCGAAGGGCGGGGGATGTCGGGGCGTTGGTGAGGGCTGCGTGGACGAAGTCGTAGCGAGGGTTTACATCCCCCTTGATCCCCCTTCAAAGGGGGACAGGACGTCGCGTCGTCGTAGCGCGGCGATTGTGCTTGGTTCGGGCTTTGTGATCTTCCTTCGTTGAACAGCGATGCGGTTCCCGGACGGCTCTACGTCTACCCGTTGTTGCCCGGCGCGACCCCCACGCGGACGTACGCACCCGACTCCGCTGTCTCGAAGGCCGCCTCCAAGTCCTCCAGTGGATACACCGCGCCGACAAGTGCCGCGTAGGGATAGCGGCCGGCCGTCGTTTCCAAGAAGCGCAACGCCTGACCAAGGTGCTCGGGGCGGTAGTTATGAATGCCGCGTAGTGTGAGGCACTTGCGGGTCAGCGTGTTGCCGTCGATATCGAGCGGGTTTCCCGGCGTGACGAGGCCCGCGACGAGATAGCGGCCGCCGATGCGCAATGCTTCCACCGCAAGCGGCACCGCCGCGCTCGCGCCGGACACTTCGATCGCGACGTCAACGCCCCGGCCGCCGCTAAGCGCGCGTAGCGCCGAGACACAATCCGCGGCGGGCATCGTCGAAAGATCCACAACCTGATCCGCGCCGAAGCGCATCGCCAGCGCGAGCCGCTCCGCGTTCACGTCGCACATGATCACCGGCCCCATTCCCAGCTCCTTCGCCCACGCCGCCGCATAAAGCCCCAGCATCCCCGCGCCCTGAATCAGCACGCGCTCCCCCGCCGCCGCCTCGATCGTCTCGAAGGCATTCACCACTGTCGCCAGCGCGCAGTTCGCCGGCGCCGCGACTTCATCCGGCAAGGCCGCCGGCACACGATAAATCGCCGTGCCCGGCCAAAGGTAGACATGCTCCGCATAGCCACCGCTCAGGGGCACGCCATCATCGCAGCAGGTGTGCCCATACTTTTTCAGCGCCGCGCATTTCTGCGGCAGGCCATGCGTACAATTCCAGCACGCGCCGCAGCACGCCATGATGCTCCACGTCACCCGGTCACCCACGCACAACGGCGCGCCCGTTGCATCCGCCGTCAGGCCCTCGCCCAGCGCTACAACCTCCCCCACGATCTCATGCCCCAGCACCAGCGGCGCGGGCTCCTGCCGCCGCCCCCGCCACGTATGCAGGTCCGACCCGCAAATCGTCGCCAGCCGCACCCGGCACACCGCCGCGCCAAGCTCGGGGGTGGGCACGGGAAAGGCGCACGCTTTAATTGGAGCGCCGGGGGCGGTGAAAAGATATCCAGCAGTCGTATCTTTCTCTTGCAAGGGTCGTCCCCACAGAGTTGTATATTGGCGTGGCGCACCATAGCCCTGTCAGCAAACGGCCGGCACGCGGCGTTCTAGTCGTATAGTGTAGCGCCCGGACACGATATGGAGGGAGTCCTCATGTTCCAGACCTCAAGCATTCTTGCTCTGGCGATCTATACCTTGACCGCAGCGTCCTTCCGCGTCGTGGAATACGAGGACTATCCCGCGCAAGTTCGCGAGATGAGCACCCAGGATCTGGTGGCGCTCGCAATTGATCGCAATGACCACAACTCAGGGTATGCCACCGGTGTGCTCGCGCACAACGGCGAGCCCGTGACGGCGCTAATCACAAGTCTATGGGCCGAGGTAAGCCCCGAGCAACGCATGAGCCTGATACGCGTACTCGGCTACGCAATGCGCTACGACCCCGCCGCGCCACAGGCGTTGGTTCGCATCCTCACTGGCTCGGACGAGAACCTGCGCATGGCAGCGATGGAGGCCTTCGTGAATGCGCCGCAGGCGGCGGCGGCCCCTTTGATTGAATTGCTGCAAGAAAACGACGTGCCGTCCCGCAGCTATGCTGCCCAGGCACTGGTACAAATGACGCCGCCGGAAGAGGTTCTGCCCCTCCTTCGCGCCGCGATGCTCTCTGACGATCTCCAATTCGTCGGGTCCGCCGCGCAGGCTCTGGCGAAGGCCGGCGAAAATGGTGCGTCGGTCTTGACCGAACTCTTAGCGACTGACGATGAAGAAGCCCGCCGCTACGCCATCATTGCGCTGCGGCGGATTGGAAAGCCTGCCGCTACCGCCGTTCCATCCCTGGAAAGGGTGGCTGCGGAGGAAACAGGATACTTGCACACGTTGGCTAATCTCGCCCTCAACGAGATCGCGCCGGGTAGACCTGAAAACTTGGCGGACATGGTGAAGCGTCTGGCACAAGAAGATGCCGAGACGCGGCGTGCCGCGATCCAGGAGATCTATAAGCTCCATGAAGATGGCGCGCTGGCGCTTCCCGCTGTGATCCTTGCGATAGACGATGACGACATGGAAGTGCGTAGGTTGGCGGTGAGGATCGTAGACCTATATCCGACGGTGTCCACGGAGTGTCTGGATCCGTTGCTTCGTTATCTCAATAATCCGAAGAACGAGGATACACATTCCGCGACAAGTGCCCTAAACAAGATCGGTGCTGCGGCACTCCCTGGCGTACTTCAATCGCTTCGAGAAGGCGACGGCACAACGCGTGAGGCTGCGGCGAGAGCTTTGCAGGACGGCCTCGCCAAACACGGCGGCGCAGAATCCGGTTCGGCAATCGCCGAGGCGTTGAAGCATTGCGATGGTTGGGAGTGTACCGCCTTGCTCCGAAGTCTTCCGCAATTGGGTTCCGATGGCGCGCCTGCGGTTCCCGTGATCTGGGAACGATTCATCGGTTGGGAACACCAGGCCGGCGCGGCACTTGCCGGAATGGGATCCGTGTCCTTGGAGTCTGCAATTCACCATTTGCGTGATCCGCGACCAGAAGGCCGATGGCTGGCCTGCTACACCATTGCCCGGGTCGAGCACTTCTCCGGTGACGTTTCAGATGAACTTATCGGCATTCTCAAGACCGATTCCGCAGATACGCGCCGGTTGGCAATACTCGCCCTGATGCGACATGACCTGGAAGCGGCGCGCGCCGTCCCCACCTTGATCGATCTGCTCCGTACCGACTTTGGAACGAACGAGCATCAGATTCACTACAAAGCATTAAAGATGCTTCAAGAGTTCGGGGCCGAGGCAAGCGATGCCATACCGATTCTGCGTGAGTTGGTGCAGAGTAGTGATCGCGGGATTGAAGCCATGTCGAAAGAGGCGCTTGCGGCCATCACGGGCGAGACTATAGCTGGGCACTCCGACCAATGGAGCAATGAGCTGGAGCGCCTCAAGTCGCTTCCTCCGGAATTGGCAGTCCCGGCAATACTTGAGACGATGCGCACCAACGAGGACCACGGGAAGACGAAGCAACTACACGATACGATCGGGGCCATGGGCGACGCCGCGATTCCTGCCTTGAAGGCCGCGATGGCCTCCGGGCACCCCGATGATCGGGTTCGAGCAGCGGGCAAGCTGATTGGGTTGGGATATGACAAACATAAGATCTGCGAGACATTGTCGCCA
>JAUIKJ010000249.1 GCA_030430835.1 Candidatus Hydrogenedentota bacterium | reverse complement strand
CTGAGAAGAAAGCGTGCTCGGCCAGTGCCAAGGCCGCTTCGTCCGAATCTGAGAGCAAGGCGTGCTCAGCTGCTGAGAAGAAGGCGTGCTCGGCCAGCGCCAAGGCGGCTTCCTCCGAATCTGAGAAGAAGGCGTGCTCGGCGGCTGAAAAGAAAGCGTGCTCGGCCAGTGCCAAGGCCGCTTCCTCCGAAGCCGAAGGCAAGGCCTGTTCGGCCAAGGCGAAGGCCGCTTCTTCTGAAGCCGAAGGCAAAGCTTGCTCCGCCGCCAAGAAGGCGTGCTCGGCCAAGGCGAAGGCGGAAGCCTAATTTCTCGACCCCGATCTGCGGCGCGCGGTGGAAGTCCACCGCGCGCTTTTTTTTTTACGGTCCTTCGCGAGACCGTCGCCCCGCCGTATCGGTACCGAGGGTAGTGTTTTAAGACTATGGTGCCGGAATGGTGCCGAAAGCGCGATCTATCCTTGGCATAGAGCCCTCATCAGGAACGCTGTAAGTTCCGTGATATTTATACTTACGCGCTATCAATTAGAAGTTGGTACGGGTCTCGCTCTAGGTGTTGGCAGGTGCGGCATGGGGCTGATACCAAGAAACGGGGACAGGAGGTACGGAACATGGCAAACATTGAAATCAAGAGCATTGCGGGTGAGAAGCGGTTGACGACGGAGGACCTGGCGCAGGTCAAGGGTGGCGGCAAGGTCTACCCGAAGGTGGAGATTGCGGTGACGTCGACCTATACCCGTCGGCGTTAATCCCGCGACGAGATTGCGTATACGGGCCTTAGCACGGGCGCCGGTGGGATAGACCATTCCCCGGCGCCCGCGCGCTGTCTAGTGCCTGGAGCGACCCTGGGGAAGGTTTCGCTTTTATGCCGGCACGGTAGCGAAGTGAAGCCATGGCGAAGATCGGTCTCGCTTCAGTCTTGTTCGTAAGTGTATTTGCAGAAGTAAGTTGTGAAAGATTCCGAGATTTGGCACGCGAATGGCTTTACACTGTCAGGTTTGAATTCATAAGGAGTGGCACCATGGACAACAAGAAACGCGATATTGCGAAGCCTGGAGACACGAAGAAGCGTGTGATTCAGCTCGACGATCTGGATTGGGAAGATGAAGTGGTGGGCGGCAGCAGCGGCGGAAAGATCGTGTTCGGCGAGCAGCCCGGATCCGAGAATCCCTTCGATCGCCCGTCAGGTCAGGGGAAGCCTTCCACGTCTCGGGGCGGCTTCTAGCCGACACCGGGCGGGCTGCGCTTGCGCAGCACAGGAGAACAGGTGACGTGACGACAGGCGCCATGGCCGGAAGGCCATGGCGCCTGCTTCTGCTTGTAACCGGCGTCCGATTGGGCTAGATTGGCAGAAACAATACCAGCGGCCATCCCGGGCAGCGGTCTGAGATTGTCCGATTGTGCGGGGCCCTTGCCGAGGATAGCGGATGTCCCAGCCCGAGTTTGAGATTGAAAGCCTGCCGCTGTTGTACCAGCGTTGGGTGGAAGCGCTGTTTCCCGAAGGCATCCCGCGTGAACGCACGGCGACCTGTCTCGACTGTGCCATGTGCGGCGACGAGGCGGCATGTCATGATGCCGCCCACGCCCATTTCGATCCGTCATTGAAATGCTGCACCTACTTTCCCGCCTTGCCAAACTACCTCGTCGGCCGCGCGATGGATGCGGAGTCCGCCGGCGCGGCCATGCTGCGCGCGTTTATCGCGGCGCGTGATCCAAACCGGGCGGAAGTGACGCTCCTCGGCGTCGCGCCCAACTACAAGTTTCGAACCCTCTACCACGCAGAGAGCCCCCGCTTCTTCGGGCATGATCGGGATCTGCTCTGTCCCTATGCGATCAATGCCGACGGTCCCGAAGGCCCGCTGTGCGGCATCTGGCAGCACCGCAATTCTGTCTGCTCGACCTACTTCTGCAAGCACGTCCGTGGCGAGACCGGGCGGCAGTTCTGGCTTTCCCTGCGCAACCTGCTCAAGGGCGTCGAGTCCTCGCTTTCCTGGTGGTGTGTCACTGAACTGATTCCCGAGATCGAGGACGCGATCCATTGCAGCGAGCGTCCCCAGGAGAACGGCTTCGGGATGACCCTCGCCGACAACGCCTGGCGCTACTGGCCAGGAACGGCAGCGGAATTCTATCGGGCCTGCGCGGAGCGCGTGGAGGCACTGGAGTGGGCGGAGGTGCGTGCGATCGCCGGGATCCAGACGGCCCTGCAGACGCGTTCCGCCCAGCGCAACCATCGGCAACAAATCGCGCCTGAAGTGCCGGCGCGCCTGAAGGTCACGGCCTATCGCGTCATCCAGAGCGGCAACGATCGCACGATGCTGCAGGGCGATCCGCCGGGCGAGGATTTCGAGGTGCCTTCGCTGCTGGTGTCGCTGCTGGCCTACTTCGACGGCCGGCCCACGGAAGAAATCCTCCAAGCGATCTATGACGACCATCAAGTGGAAATTGACGGTGGGCTACTCGTCCGCCTTTGCGACTTTGGCGCCCTTGCGCCGGCGGGAGCATGATACGGCGATGACGCAATCCCTGCCCAAGCGCGGTCGGCCCGGTGTGCGGCCGGCCCACGAAACCCCCGCGACGACACCGGACACCGCCACACTCGATGCCTACGTGAGTGCGGACGAATGCATGCTGCGTTGCCTGCGCCTCGCATCGATGGCGGCACGCACCGATCTCCCCGTGCTCGTGCTGGGAGAGTCGGGTACGGGCAAGACCGTGATCGCCCAGGCGATCCACCGATCATCGGCGCGCACGGAGGGCCCATTCGTCTCCTTCAACTCCGCGGCACTGAGCGATACCCTGCTCGACAGCCAACTCTTCGGCCACGAGAAAGGGGCCTTTACCGGCGCCGATCGGCAGGTCAAGGGCAAGTTCGAGTTGGCGCATGCGGGCACGCTTTTTCTGGACGAGATTGCCGACCTCTCACTCACGGGCCAGGCCAAGATCCTGCGCGCCGTGGAGGACGGCGAGTTCGAGCGTCTGGGCGGTGAAGGGATTCTGCGCGCGGACGTTCGGCTCATCACGGCGACCTGCCATCCGCTCCGGGCTTTCGTGGCGAGCCGCCAGTTTCGCCAGGACCTCTTCTACCGGATCAAGGGCATCACGCTTTTCGTGCCGCCCCTGCGCGAACGCCGACGCGATCTGCCACGCATGATCCGCCGCGAGATCGTGCGTACGGCCAAGAGCATGGCCAAGACCGTAACGGGCATCGAGGAAGACGCCCTGAAACTCCTGCTGGGGCACAGTTGGCCGGGGAACCTGCGTGAGCTCAACCAGGTCATACACGTCGCCGTCGCCGTCACCGACGGCGATACCATCGGTGCCGAGGCGATAATCCTCGACAACTTTGAAATGGAAGCCGATGCCGCTGGCATGGGCGCGGCAGGGAACGGCGTGGTCGCGCCGGCATCACCCCCGTCTGTGTTGTCTCAACCGCCCGCCGTTGCGATGGAAACCCTCGACGCGATGGAATCGCGGCATATCGCCGCGGTGCTGTCGGCGCACGGCGGGAACAAGCGTCAGACCGCCAAGACCCTGGGGGTCAGCCGCACCACCCTTGATCGCAAGATCGCGCGCTACGGCCTCGAGTAGACCGGCGTCACAATTTCGGACGATGGTTCACAATCGCTACCGCGATGGTGCCGGTTCAAAACTGTCTCACGGTTGATGGCCTTCGGCGCCGTGGCGATAAGGCGGCGCCGCAGCGTGGTTTAACGCGATTCATTGGGATTGGCATGACACTCGCTTAATACATTAAAGAACGTACAATTCAATCGCGTCTGTGTCGTTGTCGCGGTTCCGGTGTACGGGACCCGGCCCTGCACGGCGCACCACAGGGGACGAACACCATGGCCAAAATCGATGTCAATGATCTCAACCAGGGCAAGCAACTCAAGGCGGAAGACCTGACGCAGGTCAAGGGCGGCGGCGGCTACATCAAACTCGGCAGCATCAAAGGGGAATCCAACGGTGTTACGGACAATGGCGGCGGGCCGCGCGTCAGTCGCCGTATCGACAAGTCCTCGCCGCTCTAGGCCTGGATTCATCCGCGCCCCAGGGCGCGGCGCAGGAGGGGGAAGAGGACCGGTCGCAGTGCCGTCCGATTCGTCAAGCACGGGGGGAAGACATAGTCATCATTTCGGCGCCGTACTGGGGAGCGCGGCGCCCACCGAATGAAGTGATGAAGGATACCCAGCGGGTATCGCAAAGCACCGCCGCGGATGTATGTCCGCGGCGGTGTTGATTTTTTGTCCCGCCTCTCGTACCCGCGGCCGGGATGGACGTCCCGCTCTCGGGTGCGCGTCGGCCGGGTATGCCCCGTGCCGGGGGCGATCGCATTGGCTATTGGTCCAGTTTCGAAAGGTATGGTCTCGTATTGAGGCTATGTAATGCAGTTATCCAAGCGCAGGGCCAGCCATGGTCACCGGGGGTAGCCTTGTTAAGTTATTGTAAAATAATGACTTAGGAGGGCAAATTCGTTTTTGGTACGTTCCTCGCATTAAGGCTGGGCAGTTCGGCGATGCGCGCCGGGAACAGTTGAAACAAGAGACATCACCTCAGTGTGTGGGGTGTGGGAAACAAGGCCTGGAAACAGGCAAACCGGAGGATGGGCACATGAGCAAAATCAAGACGACGGACCTGAGCAACGACAAGAAGCTGACCGCGGAAGATATGAGCAACGTGAAGGGCGGTCCGGTCTTCCTCAAGCTTGACGACATCAAGGGTGAATCCCGTGCGGTGGGTGGCCGCCTCGGTGGTGGTGGCGGCGCAGGCAAGGTGAAGTTCTAATCGACGGCTACGACGCGACACGCGACAACAACCACAGATGCGCCACTACGCGCAGGGGAGGACATAACATGAGCAAAATCAAGACGACGGACCTGAGCAACGACAAGAAGCTGACCGCGGAAGATATGAGCAACGTGAAGGGCGGTCCGGTCTACATGAAGCTGGGTGACATCAAGGGT
>JAUIKJ010000248.1 GCA_030430835.1 Candidatus Hydrogenedentota bacterium | reverse complement strand
AATGCGTCGAGCGCGTCCGCTTCGCGCGGGGCAAAGTGGAATGCTCCCGGCGGCAAGGCGACACCCTGTCGGCGCAGCACCCCCGCGCGCAATACGTAGGCCGCCCCCGCCACTATGTTCCGCGCGACGGTGACCACATCCCGTGCCGCCGCGTCCTCCAGAAAACTCCCGCGCACCCATTCATTAAACGCTCCCATCGCCGGACCACACCAGATCTGAAAGTCCTCTTGCCGGTCTTCCACGCCGCGGTTCGCCCAGCCAGAGGATTGGCCCAAATACCAGCGAAACACCAGCGCCATCTTGAACTTCGAACTCTTCGCCGCCTTCTCCAGTTGCCGCGGATCGCGCTCCGCAAAGAAGGCCTCGGTCTGCGTCCAGATATCATCCAGCGACGCGCGAAAGATCTCCTTCTCGATCTTCTCTCGCTCAGCGGCGGGGATTGCTTCGATGCTTTCGTAGGCCTTGTAGAGTTCGAAGAGCTTCATGCCGCGTGTCACAAAGCGCGTGCCTTTCTTCAACACCTGCACCGTCATCCCCATCTCAAACATGTCCGCCGCCGGCGCGCGGCCGATATCCGTCTGGCTCGCCTCGGCGAGCATCTGACGCACGAGGTCGGAACTGCCTGACTCGACGCAGGCCTGGTTCACCGATCCGGTCATGATATAGTCCGCACCCATCGCAAAGGCCGCGGCCGCAGACGCCGGCGTCGAAACGCCTCCGCCAAGGCCCACGCGCAGGCCGCAGGCATAGCCGTGCTTTGTCTGCAATTCGTCGCGCAATTGCAGCATCGCGGGCAGCGCCGCCAGTGCGGCGCGGTGATCCGTGTGCCCACCCGAATCCGCCTCCACCGTCACATCCTGCGCCACCGGAATCTCCGCCGCCATCGCCGCCTGTTCTTCCGTGAGGTCACCCGCCTCCACCAGCTTTTTCAGCATCTTTTCCGGCGGCGGCTCGAAGAAACGCGTCGCAATCTCCGCGCGCGAAATCTTTGCTATCACCCGGTTCGGCGCCACGACCTTGCCGTCCGCGTCCCGGTGGATACCATGCGTGCGATAACGCACCAGCGGGACCGACAGACTGATATAGGCCGAAGCCTCGACACACGGCACGCCGTGCCGGATGTAGATGTCCGCCACGTCCTCCTGCCACGCCGGTTCACCCGGACTGTTGATCAGATTGCAGCCCCAGGCCTTCCCGACCAACGACGCCTTCAGCCGCAGTACCGCCTCCTCAATCCGTGCAGGCGCCAGGCCCGCCGCGCCGAAGAAGCCCAGCATCCCCGCATGGCCCATCGCCTCCACGATCTCCACCGACGCGATTCCATTCGCCATCGCGCCCGCGTAGTAGTTGAAGCGCAATCCGTGATCGGCGCGAAAGCCGGGATCGCCCAGTTCCGCCACGGCCGAAGCGGGCGCGAGCGCCAAGATGGGATACGCCCCCTCCGCATCGCCGCCCAACGCCGCCGTACCCCCAATCGCAAAGGCGATGCTATCGCCATCGGCAACCACGTAGCACACCTCACCCGCCGCCGCCAGCGCCTCTTCCATGGATACAGTGCGCCCCCCGTCGCCCGGCGACCAGGCGCCACAGGCGGTGCGGGTATGCGGGGACAATACAACGTCGGACATGGCGGGAAAACTCCAAAAGAAGAAGGGCCGCAGTATAGGTGCGGCCCATAAAATCAGTCAAACAAAGCGCTGGAAAAACAGCTCTCCAGCGGCGGCAAGACCTCAGTGGATTACCTTCGGCAATCCGGCAGGCTACCTGCCCCCCTTACGGAAGGGGTGCCCGAAGGGCGGGGGAGGTGACGCGCCGGCGACGAACCCAGCCCAACGCAATCGCGAGGGTCCACATCCCCCTCGGTCCCCCTTCGAAGGGGGCAAGAAGGGTTCCACATCGCTTCAGTTGAGTGTTCCGCTTCCCCGGTTGGAGAGATGGCGCGGCATTCTTTTTCGCGCTAGAGGATGACGAGGTTGTTGCGGTGAACGACTTCGTCGAAGTCTTTGCGGCCGAGGATGGATTCGATCTCGGCGCTGCGGTGGCCCATGATCTTTTGGATGTCGTCACTGGCATAGTTGACGAGGGCGCGGGCGATGTCTTTGCCTTCGGGGGTGCGGATGGCGACGGCGTCGCCGACGCCAAACTCGCCTTCAACGCGGGCGACACCGGCGGGGAGCAGGCTCTTGCCGTGGGTCTGGATGGCGGTGACGGCGCCGGCGTCGACGTAGAGGACGCCGTGGGGCGCGCGGCCGAAGGCGATCCAGCGCTTGCGGTGGGAGATGGCGGTTTCGGAGGGGACGAATACGGTGCCTGGCGCAACGCCGACGAGGGTGTCGCGGATAATGTTCTTGTGGTGACCGTTGGCGAGGACGACGTGGACGCCGGCGGCCATGCAGATCCGGGCGGCTTCGATCTTGGTGATCATGCCGCCGGTCCCGGTGATGGTGCCGGCGCCTCCGGCGCTGGCGGCAAGGGTGTCGGTGATGTCGTCGACCTCGGGAACGAGCGCGGCGTCTTCATGCTCGCGCGGGTTCTTGTCGTAGAGGCCGTCGACATCGCTGAGGATGATGAGAAGGTTTGCGTTGTTCTTCACGGCGATGCGCGCGGCAAGGGTGTCGTTGTCGCCGAAGCGGAGTTCTTCGATCGCGGTGGAGTCGTTCTCGTTGATGATGGGGATAATGCACTTCATGCCGAGGAGAGCCTGAAGCGTGTTGCGGGCGTTGAGGTAGGTGCGGCGGTCGTTGAGATCGCTCAAGGTGAGCAGCACCTGCGCAGCGTGGAGGCCGTCGCCGTAGGAACGGAAGAGGGTCTCGTAGTAGTGCATGAGCGTGGCCTGGCCGACAGCGGCGACGGCCTGGCGTTCGGGCAGGGCGGTGGGCCGGGTTTCCATGCCGAGGATATTCATGCCGCAGCCGACGGCACCGGAGGTGACGATCAGGATGTTGAGGTCGTACGCTTTCTTGAGGGCACAGATCTCCTTGACAACCGCCTCCATCACCTGGCCTTCGAAGGCGAGGCGGCCGCTGAGCAGACTGGTGCCGATCTTGATGACGATCGTGTCCAGTTTTTCCGGATCGAATTGCATTGGGAATGGTCCAGGGGAAAGCAAGAAACTAGCACGCGCAATCGGGCGATTCCAAGCGGCTTCGGTTGTCGTTCTTGGTTGCCCTATTCTTCTGCGCTTCTTCTTGGCGCGTTCACATGGTCAATACGCGAGGTCACCATTTCTTGTCCCCCTTCGAAGGGGGATCAAGGGGGATGTTGATCCCCGGCAATGCTGTCGGGTCGCGGTGATCGTCAGCGCACCACATCCGCCGCCCTTCCCCCGTCGCACTCCGAGCTTCGGAGGGCATGCCGAACACTCCCTTCAAGGGGGCACACGCAGGTTTCGCACGCCCTAGTCCGGATCGTATTCCATTTCTTCATCGTCGATCATGATGGTGTGGCCAGGCCTAGCCCCCATACGCTTGAGTGCGCGGAAGACGCCCATGTTCTTCAGGCTGTTCTGAAAGTAGCGGACGGCCTCTTCGTTGTCGAAGTTGGTCATGCGGACGGCACGGACGACGCGGTCGCCCGTGATGATGAAACGGTCACCCTCCTGCGCGATCTCGAAGGCTGGGGTATAGCGGAAGTCGGCCGAATCGCCGGTGTCTTCGGACGCGGCATCCGGCTGATTGCGCACATGTTCCACGGCTTCCCAAAGCGCTTCGAGGAGTTCGGGAACCTTGTCGCCGGTGGCCCCGGAGACTTGGAAGGCGCCAGGGAATTCCGGGAGCAATTCGGGAAGGCGCTCGCGGTTCTCGGTGATGTCGGTCTTGTTGAGCGCGTAGAAGCGCGGACGCTTCGCGAATTCGGGGCTGTATTCGTCCAGCTCTTTCTCAAGCACCTCGCGAGTCCCCACGGGATCGGGATCCCCGATATCGACGAGGAAGAGCAGCACCTGGGTGCGCTCGATGTGGCGCAGGAAATCGTGACCGAGGCCCTTCCCTTCGGCGGCCCCCTCGATGATACCGGGGATGTCTGCAACCGTGAGCGAACGGAAGCCGGGCAGGTCAACCACGCCGAGATTGGGTGAGAGGGTCGTGAACGGGTAGTTCGCAATCTTGGGCCGCGCGGAAGAGATTGAGGACAACAGCGTGGACTTGCCGGCGTTGGGCAGGCCCACAATGCCGACCTCCGCGATGAGCTTGAGCTCGAGGATAAACTCCTTCTCTTCGCCGGGCTCCCCTTTCTCGGCGAAGCGGGGCACGCGGTTGGTGGAACTGACGAAGCGCGCGTTGCCACGGCCGCCCTTGCCGCCGGTCGCCGCGAGGAATCGCTGACCTTCTTCGGTCAGGTCGCCGAGGGTTTCGCCGGTGTCGATATCGAGGATGAGGGTGCCGCAGGGCACGGGGATGACGGTCTCCTCGCCGCCGCGCCCGTGCATGTCCTTGCCGAGGCCGTGACCGCCACGCAGGCCTTTCCAGTGCGCGTGAAACTTGATCTCCTGCAGGGAGGAAGAGCGCTTGGTGGCCTCGAAGACCACGTCTCCCCCACGCCCTCCGTCGCCGCCATTGGGCCCGCCGTGCGGCACGTACTTCTCGCGGCGGAAGCTCATGCAGCCATCGCCACCGGCGCCGGCGGTTACTTTTACTTTGGCTCTATCGACGAACATGGCGGGGTACCCAACAAAGACCGGGGGTGCTCAAGGCTTCCACCGTGGAAGACCTCGAACACCCCGGGAACTGAAGTAGTTTACGACGAAAGTTACTCGGCGGTGGCCGCAACCACGTCGATGGCCTGACGGCCCTTCTTGACGAAACGGAACTGAACCACGCCGTCGATCAGGGCGTAGATGGTGTGGTCGTTGCCGAGGCCGACACCGTTGCCCGGGCGGAACTTGGTTCCGCGCTGGCGCACGAGGATGTTGCCGGCCTTGACCTGCTGACCGCCATAGCGCTTGACGCCGAGGCGCTGCGCGTTACTGTCGCGGCCGTTGCGTG
>JAUIKJ010000247.1 GCA_030430835.1 Candidatus Hydrogenedentota bacterium | reverse complement strand
CGGGTCCCCGTCGGCGACGCTCGCCTCGCTCGGCGGCACGGTGACGGCCTCGCCGCGCAGCGCGCGCCCGTCCTGATCGCACCGGCGCCCGGGGCCGGGGGCACGGGCGGGCGCGATACGGTCCGCGCATGAGCGAGCCGGACCACCTGTCCTGGGACGCCGACACCTACCACGAGGTGTCGGACCCCCAGCGAGGCTGGGCCGACGCGGTCCTCGCGCGGATCCCCTTCCGCGGGGACGAGGTGGTGCTCGACGCGGGGTGCGGGTCGGGCGACGTGACACGCGCGCTCGCCGAGCGCGTTCCCCGGGGCCGCGTGGTGGCCGTCGACGGCTCGCCCGAGATGCTCGCCCTGACCCGCCGGCGCCTGGCCGACCTGGGCTATTTCGCCGTTCCGCCGGGAGATTCCCCGCGCTTTGACGCCCTTGACAACATCAACGGCGCAAGCCGCCTTGAAACGAAGATCGACAACGTACTCTATGGTCGGGACAAGGAGACCGGCGAAGTCTGGCAGGTCGGCCGCCTCACGCTCTATCAGGGCAACGATTTCTACAATGAGTTGAGCGAAGCCGAGGACTATGAAATCGAGTTCGACATTCGCCCGCGTCCCTGGTGGGGCTTTCAGCTTGTCGGCGAACGGCACGTGATCGACGGGGAACTCGACATCGATGATCCCTTTTTCGTCGAACAGCGCGTGCTCGAGCTGCTCGACAACACCCTCGGCGTGCGCTTCGACAATGACCTCGACTTCAACGCGCGCTTCGGCGATTACAACCGCCTCCTCACACAGTTCTACTATGACCGCACGCCCTACGGCGGGCGCGTCAGTGGCCGCCTCGGCTTCGCCTATACCGAAACCCAGGACCGCGTCTTCAACCGCGAAATCCTCTACGGACTCGGCCTGCGCCTCAACGACAACTGGGGCATCGGCTTCGAGCACCGCTACGATTTTGAAGACGGCGAGTTCCGTACACAGACCTACGAAGTACGCCGACGGCTGCACGAATGGGAAGCGGCCATGCGCTTCCGTGATCGTGAGAGTGGTTTCGACATCGACCTCGCCTTCAGCCTCGTCGCCTTCCCCGGCAGCAAGATCAAGTTCTAGGCGCCATGCCCATTTCCTTGCGTGAACATATCCAGGAGATCCTCCCGGAGATTGTCGCGTTGCGTCACGACCTGCACCAGCATCCCGAAATCCGTTTCGAGGAACACTGGACCTCCGACCGCATCGCGCGCTTCCTGCAAGAGAACGGCATCGCCCACACCCGCGGCCATGCCAAGGGCACCGGCATCGTCGCCGAGGTGGCGGGGGAGGGGAGTGCCTGCATCGTGCTGCGTGCGGACATCGATGCACTCGAGATCGCCGAAAAAACCGGCCTCCCCTACGCCTCCACAATTCCCGACCGCATGCATGCCTGTGGCCACGACGGCCACAGCGCAAACCTCTGCGGCGTGGCCAAGCTGTTGCGCGCACGCCGCGAAGAACTCCGCGGCACGGTCCGCTTCATCTTCCAGCCCGCCGAAGAGCAGGCCGCCGGTGGCCGCTACATCGTTGACGAGGGCCTGCTCGACGGCGCGGGCGCCGCCTTTGCACTGCATTGCTGGCCGGGCATCCCCTGCGGGCAAGCGGCCATCGGCGACGGACACGTGATGGCCAGCGCGGACTATTTCCGCATTAGCATCCGCGGCCGCGGCGGCCACGGCGCTGATCCCGCACACGCGGTCGATCCCATCGTCGTGGCGGCACACATCGTCACCGCGCTTCAAACCCTCGTCAGTCGCGAGACCGATCCCTGGCACGCGGGCGTCGTGTCCGTGGGCGCGATTCATGCCGGCCTCGCCTCCAACATCATCCCCGAGACCGCGGAGATGGAAGGCACCTTCCGCGCACTGCTCCCCAAGGTGCGCGCGCATCTTTGCGCGGGCATCGAGCGTGTCGCCACGGATATGGCCCGCGCCTTCCGTGCGGAAGCCGTCGTTACCTTCGGCGAAAGCAACTACCCGCCGGTCAACAACGACCCTGCCATGGCCGCCTTTGTGCGCGATACCCTCGCCACCGCGATGGGCAGTGACGCCGTCTATCCCGTGCACCATCCCTACATGACCGCCGAAGATTTCGCCTTCTATCTCGACACCGTCCCCGGCGCCTTCATCTTCCTCGGCAACGACGCCCCGGACGAAGCTGATTCGCCCTCACTCCACAGCCCGCACTTCAACTTCAACGATGCCGCCCTGCCCACCGGCATGGAGCTCATGGCCCGCCTCGCAATCGATTTCCTCGCGCAAAGATAGCTTGGAATCCAGACTTCGACGTTCCAGTTCGGCTTGGGTCGCGTTCTCCGTGGCGCAGCGCTTCCGCGATGAGGAGGCGATCATGGTACCAAACGTCGCGGAACGAAGCGCCCGATACGCCGAAGGCGTTATGCCGCACAGCCGGCGGCTGCCGACCGAAGGGAGGCTACCCTGGGTTCATAGGGTATGCGTTTCAACCCTGTACGGGTTTTGTGCCAATCTACTCCACAAAGGCCGGACCAAACAGCCACCGCACCGTCCACTCCTGCTGCGCGCCCCAAGGCTCGTGGTAGCATTCCCACGCCGAGACCATCCCCGGAATCAACAACAACCCGAAGAGCACCCACGGCGCCACACCGCGCCAGCGCCCGACGTAGGGTGCCGCCAGCAACAACAGCACCGGCATCGACGCGATGTGCCAGCGGAAGCCGTAGGCGTGTCCGCCATAGTTGTTCGTGCGCAAGGTGTAATAGGTGTTCAGCAGCACAAAGGCCGCCATCCCGCCCAGCACCCAGAATCGTTGCGGCAGATCCCGGCGCATGGCCGCACACGCCGTGCCCGCGATACCCAACAGCAATATTGGGAAGAGGGTGAAACTCCCGAAGCGCCCGAAGCTCAGGTGAAAGAGGTAGGTGCCCTTCGCTTCGTTCAGTGCATCCAGCCCGCCCGGGTTGCGCCAGTAGGAGCTCTCATAAAGATACAGTTCCTTGCGCATTTGCACCGGAACCGGGCTTCCCGTCACATGGATATTCGTGCCAAAGTGTACGACCAGCGGAAGCGCCAATCCGGCGCCGCCCCAGGTCACCGCCTGCCGGGGGAAGCGAAACAACAAGGGCAATCCCGCCAGGGCCACAAAGATCGTCGCGGGCATGTCGAGCGCAAACACGAGCGCCCCGGCAAAGCCGAAGCCAAAGAAGCGCCCCGCCGCCGGGGCCCGCTTGCCGGTCGCCACGCCCAGCGCAAAATAGAGCGCTACCATCAAGGCGGCCGCCGCCGGGGTGTGGTTGTTGATCTGCGGCGCGAATCCGGGCAGTTGCGTTGCGAAGGCCAACCCAAAGAGTAGCGATACGCGTCGCCACGGCGAATCCACGAAGAGATCGAGGATCAGTGCAAAAAACACCAGGCACACCGCCCAGGACACCCCCATCAACGTGAGCGCCATGAACAATACGATGAGTTCGCGGTCCTCCGGTTTGTCCAGGTCCCAGCCCAGACCATGGTGCAGCAGCGCGTATTCCCCTGTCATCAGCAACGGCAATACCGGCGGCTTGGACGACACGATGCGACCATCGATTGCTACCTTGTCCACCGTCGCCGCGCCGAAGCGGTTGAAGGCTTCCCCCGGCTGGGTATCGACAAACCACGATCCCCGGTGAACCAGGCTCCATGCCGTGGCGAGGCGACTGTTCGCCGAATCAAGCGTGGTCGCGCCCCACATGCCAAAACACGCGAGCAGGATCGCAAACAGAATGATGGCGCGCTCCGCCCAATAGGCGGGGTGCGATGCGGTACGTTGAGACATAGGGGCCATACTGTGGCCCCTCCGCAGCCAGAAAGGCAAACGCGCCGCGCAAAGAAAAACGGCGGGCCAAGGCCCGCCGTTGGAATGATCAGAGAATAGATGCCGAACGGCCGAATATCCGCCCGAAGAAGCCCGGCTCGTCTTCCGGCTCCGCAAAGACCTTCGGCTGTTCCACCACCGCCTGCCAGGTACCGTCCACCCGCTGCTCCGTCTTCTCCGCGACGAAGGTGCTGCCAAGCCGTACCCAGCGGCCATTGCGCAGTTCGAAGGCCTGGGTCTCGTGCCCCGTGTGCCGCAGGAAATTGTCATCCGTCCGCGCCGTTTCCCGGCGGCGTTGCAACTTCGTGGCGAAGCGCACCTTCGGAAAACGCACATCCGCCCGGTAGGGCGCCGAACGCGACTCCGTCTCGTACAGCGTAATCGCGAGGTTGTCCGAGCCCTGCGGAAACTCCGCGTACTCCTTGAAGTAATACGGCTTGCGGCGGATTACCTCGTTGCGCGCGTCCACACCCGCCCGTTCTTCGGCCTCGATGTCGCGGCGGACGATCTTCGCCAGGCGTCCTTCCAGGTCCTGTGTCCCCGTGCCTTCTTCTTCCACGATCGCGTCGGCCGGTCCCGGACTGTCCTTGCCCGTGGCGCAGCCCGTTCCCAAGCCTGCAGCCAGAACCATCAATACACTAGCTACCCCAAGTGTTCGCATGATGCCCCTGTCCCCTCAAGTTCTCTTCAGTGAAACCGCGCCACAGCTGCGGCGCGATGCATCGGATGATAGCAGAATCGGATTGGATGGGCCTACTCGCCCGCCACCGGTTTCAGCGGCTGCGCGATCAGCTTGCGCGTCCGCCCGCCCGACTGTCGTTTCGTGTCGTCCAGCCGCACCGAGGTCGCCGACACGTGCCGGACGATAAAGCGATCCTGAACATAGTCGCCAACGCCCACCGTTTCCTCCTCAGCATCGTAGTAGGGATTGTGCAGCTTGAAGGTCGCCGTCTGGTTTTCAGCGTCAATCTTCGTGACGATCATCTTGTAGGCCGCGACCTCTTCTTCCACCACCCGCCGGATCTCTGCGACCTCGTTGCTGGAACTGCGCATCGCCACCTTGGTCGTCATTGCCGAGGCCTTGTCCAGCACCTCACGCCGGAAGGGATTCGTGGCCAGCAAGGTGTTCACTTCATCGAAAAAGTGCTTGCGTGCCTGGTCCAGGAT
>JAUIKJ010000246.1 GCA_030430835.1 Candidatus Hydrogenedentota bacterium | reverse complement strand
CCCTCGGCGGCCTCGCCTTCTACTCCGGCAATGCCCTGTTCATTTGGGGCATCCTCTTTCTGATGGCAACGCAAAGCGCCATGTTCGGGCCCACAAAGTACGGGATCCTTCCAGAGACCATGCCGGAGTCGCGCCTGTCCTGGGCCAACGGCATCCTGCAGATGGGTACGCTCGTCTCCATCATCCTTGGGGTGCAGGTTGCCGGCTGGATGTTTGCGCCATTTCAGGATCAGCTTCATTTGGCCTCCATCGTGCTCATCGGTTTCTCGATGCTCGGCCTTTTTACCTCGCTGTTCATGGCCAAGCCGCCCGCGGCGAATCCGAAGCAGCACATCCCCGTTCCGGTGATTCCCTGGGCCGGCATGACGCCCTACTTCCGTGCCATCTGGCGGGACAAAGTCCTCTTCAATGTCATCCTCGGCTACGTCTATTTCTGGTTCGCCGGTGCCCTGGCGCGCTTCAATATTCTGACCTTCTTCGCCGAAGACCTGCGCTTGCCCGAGGGCCAGGCCACCATCTTCATCGGCGTGGTCACCATCGGCATCGGCTTCGGCGCCGTCTTCGCCGGCTACATCTCGCGAAGCAAGATTGAACTGGGTCTTATTCCCATCGGTGCGGCGGGCATGGCGATCTTCGCACTCTTGCTGGGGTTGCCCCAAACCTTCTATGAACTCTTCGTCACCACCACACCGCTCCCAGACGCGGACGGGGCAGTGACCATTGGCGCTTATCACTATCTGCTTGGCTTCTTTGTCTTCGGGCTCGGCTTTTTCGCGGGCATCTTCGATGTGCCGCTCGCGGCGAACATCCAACAGCGCGCGCCCCATGGCATGAAGGGGGGGATCATCGCCGCGACCAACATGCTGACCTTCGTCGGCATGTTCATCGCCAGCGGCGCATACCTGGCCTTCGGTTTCATGAAGTTCGACTCTTACGACATCTTCCTGATTAGCGCGCTCATGTCGCTGGTCGTGGGCCTGTACATCAGCCTGAAGCTGCCACACCTCTTCCTCCGCTCGATCCTCTGGGCGCTCATGAACACGCGCTTCCGCGTCAAGACCCTGGGCCGCGAGAACGTGCCGGAGTTCGGGGGCGCACTATTCGTGACCAACGCCGTGTCGATGGTCGACACCCTCGCGATCATCGCGTCGACCGATCGAAACCTCCGATTCGTGGTCGGAGAGGAAATCCTGCGGGTGCCGTGGATGCGCCGGGTCGCGGAAGTGACCCGCATGATTACCTATGACCCCGATGCGGACGACGCGATTGTCATCGGCAAGATTCGCGCGGCCATCGCCGAGGGCGACGCGGTCTGCCTCACCACCGAACCCGCGATGAAGCGGGACGGCACGGCCCCGGCCTTCATGAATGCCTATGCCCAGATCCTCACCGGTCTGGATGCCCCCGTAATCCCGGTCCACCTGGATCGGCTTTGGGGCGCGGTATACCGATTCGAGGGCGACAAGATTCAGCGCCTGAAGCTGAAGACGAAACCCTACCCGATCAATGTCAACTTTGGGCTTGCCATGAAGGGAGAGAGCCGGCCCGAAGACCTGCGCAATGCAATCCAGGCACTGGGTACCGAGTCCTACATGCAGCGCCCGCTGCGCTTCGACCTGTGCCATCGCGGCTTCTTCCGTGCGGGACGCCGCAACCTCAAGCGCATGGCCATGGCCGATGTGGCGTCCGGCGAACTGAACTACTTCAAGGCGCTCGTTGGGTCCGTCGCCTTCGCACGCAAGTTGAAGCAACGCCTCGACGGCAACGAAATGGTCGGCATCCTCGTACCGCCATCGGTCGGCGGGGTCTTGACCAACGTCGCCATCTCCATGATGGGGCGGACCTCGGTTAACCTGAATTACACCGCCTCCAATGAATCCATCAAGTCCTGCGCGGACCAGTGCAAGTTGACCCAGGTAATCACCGCGAAGAAGGTGCTCGAGCGCCTGCCGGTCGAGATACCCGGCGAAGCGGTATTTCTTGAGGATATCCGTGAATCGGTAACGAGCAAGGATCGCATCATTGTCATCCTTATCGCGCTCTTCATGCCGGTGCGGATGATCGAGAAAATGCTCGGCGCACCGCCGCGCACCCAGGAAGATACCGCGACCATCATCTTCTCCAGTGGCAGCGAAGGCGATCCCAAGGGCATCATGCTTTCGCACCGCAACGTTATCGCCAATCTCGAGGCGGTCCTGGAAATTTTCCCCCACCACCAGAATACCTGCCTGATCGGGTACCTGCCGATCTTCCATTCCTTCGGCTATACCGTGACCATGTGGATGGTGCTGAGCTATGGCATGCGCGCGATTTACCACACCAGCCCGCTGGAACCCAAAATTATCGGCGACCTCTCCAAGAAGTATGGCGGCAGCATCATGATTGGCACGTCCACGCTGCTACAGCATTTCATCCGCCGATGCACCACCGAGCAGTTCGCGGCCCTCAGCTTCGTCGTGACGGGCGCGGAGAAACTCTCGCCACGCGTGCGCATCGCCTTCAAGGAAAAGTTTGGCGTGGAGCCGCTGGAAGGCTATGGCACCACCGAGTGCGCACCGGCCGTTTCGGTAAATACACCCGACTGCGTGTCCCCCGGATTCTGCTACCGCGGCACACGCCATGGCACCATTGGTCGGCTCTTCCCGGGACAGAGCGCGCGCGTGATCGATCCGGATACCGAGGAAGTACTTCCCTGCGGTGAAGCGGGCCTGCTCCTGATCAAGGGCCCCAACATCATGAAGGGCTACCTCCACCAACCCGAGAAGACCGACGCCGTACTCAAGGACGGCTGGTATGCCACGGGCGACATCGCATCCCTCAGTGACGACGGCTTCATCACGATTACCGATCGCCTCTCGCGCTTCAGCAAGATCGGCGGCGAGATGGTGCCGCACAACAAGATCGAGGAAACCCTGCACAGTGTCCTCGGCCTGTCCGAGCAGGCCCTCGCCATCGCAAGCGTGCCCGATGCAAAGAAAGGCGAGCGTCTCGTGGTGCTGCACACCCTGGACGAGCCCCAACTCGAGGATCTGCTGGGCAAGCTCGACCAGTGCGGCCTGCCCAAGCTCTGGATTCCCAGGGCCAATTCGTTTTACCGTATTGACGAAATCCCCGTGCTCGGTACGGGAAAGATGGACCTCAAGGCGGTAAAGAAAATGGCCGCTGCCTTCGACGTGGGAGAGGAGTAGCCCGATGCAACTCTGGCGAGAACGCTTCCGGCCGGACGGCGCGTGGGGCGCGCTCGCCTGGGCCGTGGCCATGATCCTCATGGTCACCGTGATGTACGCCTACGTCGCCCAGCAGCGCGTCGCAATCTACGAACGACAAACCGCGCGCGACCCGGAGACCGGCATTATGCGCGGTGCCGAACCGCGCGATCTCGGACCCGTGGATGCACCGGGAGCAGTCCTCTTCGTTCACGGTTTTATCGGCACCCCCAACAACTACAACGATCTGCCCGATCGCATCGCAGAACAGGGCTGGCGCGTGCGCGTGATGCTGGTCCCCGGCCACGGCACCACCCCGCACCTTTTCGAAGAGACCACCGCAGACGACATGCTCGAGGGCGTACTCGACGAAGTCCGCGCGCTGCGCGGTGCGTATGAACAGGTCGTCGTCGTAGGCCACAGTATGGGGGGCGCTCTCGCCTCCCTCGCGGCCGCCGAGCAGACCGTCGACGGTCTCGTGCTCATCGCGCCCTTCTTCGGACTGACCACCCCCAGCGTCGCAGGACTCTCGGTTGAGCGCTGGGCGCGCCTCGCGCGGCCCGCCGTCGAGTGGGTGCCGCGCGGTCCCAACGCTCCGGTAAACCTCGTCGAAAACCGCGAGAAAGTGCTCTCTTACCACTGGGTCCCCGTCGACGGCGCGCTCGCCGCACTCGAACTCGGCCGCCGCGCGAATTCCACCTATGTCTTCGAGCGCATGGAGATGCCCGTCCTCCTCATACACAGCGAAGGCGACAAGGTCACCTCCCTCGACGCTGCCCGCGACGCGGTCGAACAATTCGCCAGCGCCGACAAAGAATACTGCTGGCTCCACAAATCCAACCACGTCTACTTCTGGGACTACGACCAGCAGGAAGTCATCGACGAAGTCGCCCAATGGCTCGCCCGCTTCACCCCGGAAGCCGGCGAATCCCCCGCCGAACCCGGCGAAGAAGCAATCGAAGAAACCTTCGCCGTCGCCGCAGCGGGGGAGTAGCGTCCACGTGTGGGGTCCAGCGATCACCACCACCCCAACATCCCCCTAAATCCCCCTTCGAAGGGGGACTCTGTCATGCGCGCCGCCACACCGTCATTCCCGCGAAGGCGGGAATCCAGTGCGCGAAGCGCCAACAATCCACGCTGCGCCATCGGGCGCAACTGCAATCCTGATAGGACACCGCAACCTACGGTGACCTGCACGAATAGCGTCTATTCCACGATCACTGGATTCCCGCCTGCGCGGGAATGACGGACCTGCACGTCGGTCACCTTGATCGAAAGGGCGCGGACAGGCACCAAGTCTCGTGAAAATACCACCCCCCATCGTGCAAACTATCCTCAGCCCCGATACCCTATCTCCCCGGACCCCGAGTCCCCGACCCCGGATCCCGCAACCATGCTCCTCATCCTGCCGGCCCCTCTCGACACCATCCGCGCCATCCGCCACATCGTCCTGCGCCCCAACCAGCCCTACGAAGCCACCCTTTTTCCCGGCGACAAGGACCCCGCCACCCTCCACCTCGCGGGCTACCTCAACGACTGCCCCATCGGTATCGCCTCGATCTACCCTGAAGCCCCACCGCACGACCCCGCCACCACCACCGCCTACCGCCTCCGCGGCATGGCCGTCCTCCCCAACCACCAGGGCAACGGCCACGAGCAAGACGATCACCAACCGCATGCGCACCTCTCCTCTTCCGGGGAAGGCCCGATCGTAGGCGCAGGCCAAGGGTCGCCCACCGCGCCGATGGGCGCAGCAGGTGGTCGCGTTCGCGAAGATCCGAAGCAGCGGCTGCCGGAGACCGGACTACGTGTCCTGG
>JAUIKJ010000245.1 GCA_030430835.1 Candidatus Hydrogenedentota bacterium | reverse complement strand
TGAGGTTCATCTTGCCGTCCCAGCACCAGCCCGGGTTCGGGTTCGCCTCGAGCAGTTTGATGGTCCCGTTCGCGTCGGTGCGGAAGTCGAAGCGCGCGTAGTCGCGACAAGCCAGGCGCTCAAAGAGCCGGTTCGAGTAGTCGACCAGGTTGCGCCGCGTCTCCTGTGAGACGGCCGCCTCCTTGTAGCGTATTTCCGTCCAGTAGGGCGAATCCGGGTGCCACTTGGATTCGTAGCCGAGAATCGGCGGCAGTTCCGCCGGCAGTCCGGAATAGTCCACCTCCAGCGGCGGGAAGACCCGGTAGCTCAGTCCCGGATTGCCCACGATGCCGACGGTGTATTCGGGACCCGTCAGGAATTCCTGCACCAGGATCGCACTGCGGCCATAGGTCGTGCGCATCCACTCGATATATCCAATCAACTGCTCGGCATTGTGCACCACGGCGTTCTGCGTGATGCCGATACTGCTGTCGCCGAAGTTCGGCTTAAGCAGCGCGGGAAAGGTCGAGGGCAGCGTCGCCAGGGAATCGTCCGGACCGATATAGGTTTCCAACGGCACCGGGATGTCCAGCGTCTGTGCGATGGCGGCGACGAGGCCCTTGTTGTAGCACAGCCCGAGACACGCCGGCCCCGCACCGGTGTAGGGAACGCCCAGCATTTCCAGCAGCGCCGGTACATGCAGTTCGAGGAAGGCGTCGTTGTTGTAGCCCTCGTCGCAGAGGTTCAGCACGAACTGCGGCGGTGCGCTGCGCAAGGTCTCGATAAGCGTCGGGTGGCTGCTCACAAAGTCGAAGTCGAAATCGTCGATCGCGGCAAGCGCATCCTTCAACTTCTGGATGGTTGCGAAATCTTCCTCGTTGAACTTGCCGCCCACCTTCACGGTGTCCGGCAGGTCCGGGTCGCCCATGAGTACCGTGATCCGCTTGAGCGGTTTGCGCGCGGGCGCGGTTCTCCGCGGTGCGCGTGCGGTGACGATCAACCGGTGCGCCATCATGCCGAGGTCATGGCCCCGCGTCGACGCGGTCTCCGGCGCGCCCATGAAGCTCACGCCCGTGAAGCCACAGCCTTCCAGCAGTTCCGCGATCTGCGCGCGGGTATACAGCCGCTCCGCGTAGAACTGGTCCGCCAGCACGCCCTTCTCCGCGTGGGTAATCACCTCGCGCGTGATGATGCGGCGGCCGTCCTGCGCCAGCGCGCGCTCGCGGCAGACGAAGTGCTGTTCGTCGATCCATTCCCAGGAGCGCGGCTCGAAATGCGTGGACAGCCACTCGCCATCCGCGATGTCGAGATAGAGCTTGCCTTCCGCCGTCAACAGCGACGCCACATTGCGCAACACCGCCTCGTCGTCTGCGGGCTGCTCGAAGTAGCCGAAGGAATTGCCCATCATCATCACCGCATCGAACTGGCCGCCCCGCGGCCGGAAGCGCCGCGCGTCGCCCTCGTGGAAGGTGGCTTCCAGCGATTCCCGCTTTGCGCGCCGGCGCGCCTGGCGAATGAGATAGCGGGAGCGGTCGCAGCCGACGACCTGCGCAAAGCCGCGTCGCGCGAGTTCGAGGGTATGCCGGCCCTGGCCGCAGCAGAGGTCGAGCACGCGGTCGTTCTTCTGCAGGTCGAGTTGCTGAAGCACCGCATCGATTTCCGCGTGGGTGTTCTCGGGGTTCTCGACGACGTCGCCGTCGGTCTTCAGGTAGAAGGCGTTAAAGAGGGAACGCCACCAGTCGCCTGGCAGGTGCCGCTCCAGATCGGAGACGGGGCCGAAGCTGCGCAGGGGGGAGCCGGGCGCTTTCGCGCCGTTGGATTTCTTGCTTCCACCGGAAGCGGATGCGTGAGACGTTGCAGGATTCCTCGGGGCATATGCCCGGTGACGCGGCACCATGCCGCGTTAAAATGGCGCGTGTTATAGCGCAATGCCAGCGAACGATCAAGCATTATTTTCCAAGCGTCGATACCGAAATGTAATGCCGATTTTTTCGGCCAAAATCCCCGGTTTAGTGCAGCGCGGCGTCCAGCTTCTCAATCATCCGCGCCGCCGCTGTCCGCTTGCCGAGCAGGATCTGCGGGTCGCGCGGGAAGCTCACGAGGTTGGGCACCACCGGCTCCAGGTCCAGCACGCGCTTCGCCTCCTGCAGCAGCGGGGCATTCGGGTCGCGCTCGGCGAGTTGGCGCAGGCGCCGGCCAAGGATCGCGAGGTAGTCGAAGTCCTCGATGCCGTCGCGGATGATCTCCCAGCGGATGGAGGAGACCGGCCCTGACGGGCTCGGGTAGACCAGCAAACCGTCGCCGTTTACCGGCGTGAAGTCCAGTACGTCGTTCCAGGGATCCTGATCGGCCGGGGCGTAGTTCGCGCTCCAGTAGTGCAATCCGCGGATGCCCAGCGCAAAGGCCTGCCAGAACAGTACCCGGTGCTCCACGCCCGTGAAGTCCACGAAGAAATTTGCGTAGGGCCGCGGCGGCGTGTGCCCGACGTACCACCACACTTCGCGGCCCTGCGCGATCTGGCCCAGTACGTTCTCGCCGTTTACCGTGTCGAAGAGTTGCGTGTGGATCGTCCAGCGGTCCAGTTCCGGTTCGAGGAAGGGTTGCAGCCCGCGCGTCGTCGCCATCGTCGCAATGTACGGCGCGGCCGTGCTCCATTGGCGCACCTCTTCCGCGAGGCGCGTGAAGATCGGCGCGGGCGGCTCATCGGCGATCTGGACGAAGGCCCGGTTGCCCAGATCGCGGGTGCGCACGAAGTCGTTCGCAGCCGCAAGCGCGTCCGGGGAGCGGAGAAGATCCGCGGGCAGGGCAAAGGTCGTCGCGCCGCGCCGGGCCAATGCGTCCAACTTCGGTGCGAAGGCCTGCAGGTCCGCGGCGTAGTTGCCACTCGCCGGCGGAAACGCCGTCAGTTCGCGCAGGGTCACGCGGTGCTTCAGTGCGTCATCCAGATAGGCCGCGTCGACCGCCCTCGGGTTCGGACGCCCCGTGCGCGTGGCCGCGCCCCGCAGTGCCGACTCGCGGTCGTAGCCGAAATCGGTCTTGAGGGCCGGTGTGTCTGGCAGGGTGAAACCGAAGACCTCCACCTCCAGCGCAATCTCGACGGGGTCCTCACCCACGGCTTGCATTTCCAGCATGCCGCGATAGATCCCCGCGGGGAGACCCTCGCCCGCATACAGCGTGAACCACACGGGAGACGACTCGCCGCCCGCCGCGGTGAAGGGCTCCAGCGGCGGAAGGGGATCGGGGAAGTTGCCTGTGGGCCCCTCATAGTGCGAGGGAATCCGCACCGGCACATAGCCCACACGGAAGGCTTGCAGCATCGCCGCGGGAATCGCCACCCCGGACTCGGCATGCACCAGATCGCCCCACACGAAGCGCACGCCGTTGAGGGCATTCTTCGTGTCGGGACGGATCACGATCTGGAAGGACTCATGTTCGTTGCGCGCCAGCGCAATCCGGACCCGCGGGTCCGGCGTGCCCATGGGCGTCACCGTATCCTTTTGAAAGATCTTGTTGAGCGAGGACTCTTGCCACAGCGTTGCGACACCACGGTGCAAGAGGGGGCGATCCAGGTTTCGACCGGGGGCGTCCAGGGCGTAGGGCGCATTGGTCCACGCCTCCATCGTGCCTTCACCCGGCTTGCCCACGACGAACTGGGTGTCGATCCCGCCGTGCGGCGATCCGTTGTCCGCGCCCAGGGGCAATGTGCGACCGTCTTGAACGAGTTCGGCAAGAAAGTCATAGCGTCCGTCCGCCGGCGCTGTCCACTTGTAGGTCGCGCGCACCAGCTTGCCCGGCGCGATGTCGAATTTTTTGGCCGGTAGTTTCCAGACCCGGTCGTTCGCCGCGAGCACGCGCGCGTTAATCCGTAGCCCCGGCAAGCCCGCCGGCGCCGCCATCAGCGCCGTTAGCGTGCCCTTGTCATAGTCGATCTGCACCGCAAGTTCATTCGTCGCGAAGTCGATGTGCTCCAGGCCGCGGACCATATTCAGCCGGTAACTCGTGGTCCAGCTCTCGCCCGGGCTCAACTCGCGCGGCACAAAGGCCGTCTGCACGCCCAGTGCATTGCCGTCCGGATGCGGCGCGGCGAGGAAGCTGTGGGTGTGCTCCGCATTGAACACCGCGAAGACGGTCTCTTTGGTTTCCGGGTCCGTCGCCGCGTACCAATTGCGCGACGCCGGGTAGTAGCGCGGCCGCGTCGGCTGCACGATCCCGCCCAGTGATGGGATGTCCAGACGGTCCGCCTTTGTTGCGCTGCCGCCCGGCATGATGTCGTTGCGCACCCACGGTGCGACCCAGTGCCGCTCATCGCCCACGTTCGCTACGGTCCAGGTAACAATCAGCGACGCGGCATCCTGCATTGGCTCCATCTGCCGCGTCACCCGCAGCCCGCGAATGTTCGGCCCGTCGCATTCATAGCTGTAGCGCGCGACCGGACGGTCCGTGAATTCCTCCAGCACCTCCAGCTTCGGATTCAGCCGCCGGTTCGGCGCGTAGTAACTGATGCTCCCAAAGCCCTCCTGCAACAACCCCGCCGGTCCCGCAATGTTCCGCCCCGTCGCATTCAGACTGAAATTCGTAATCGGCGCGCCATCCTCCGAACTCACCGTGATCTGCGCCACGTTTCCGTTGACCTCCAGGTCCTCGGTGACCTCGATGGCGGCGGCGGAGAAGGCGAGCAGGACAAGAAATAGAAACGTGCGGTGGTGCATGAAGATTCCCCAAGGATAAATGGACGGGATGAAGGTACCATTCTACCGGAGCGGCGAGGCCGGGTGCAGCAAGGATGGGGGCACGCCGAATGTACATGTCGATATTAACTATTGTCATTTTTCATTTTTTAACGATTATCTCTCGGTTTGCTAGTACGCAGCGAGTGCAATATACTTTCATCTTAGCTACAGTAAGTCCACGTCCTTAACTTCGCGGACTTTCCATCATCGTTCTTACCGAATCTGTAAACCTTAAGGTTGACAACAACGTTCACTCTTCGTAGAATTGAAACGCATGTGGGCACGAAGACCTGCCATGTCATTTTCGGATTGGTAGAAGAT
>JAUIKJ010000244.1 GCA_030430835.1 Candidatus Hydrogenedentota bacterium | reverse complement strand
GTGGACGACGCGCTCGCCCTGGCGCAAGTGGAGGGGCTCGGCTACGACAACACCTTGATGGTGGCGAGCCACACGCATGCCGGGCTTGAAGGCATGTCCATGGATCGGCGCAACATCGCCAACAATCCCCACATCGGCATCTTCAGCGAAGAGGTGTTGAACTTCGTGGCGAAGCGCTTGGCACGGGGACTGCAGGAAGCGGCCGCCGCCCTACGCACCGTGACCGCCGGCGCGGGTGTCGTCGCGATGCCCGGCTTCAACCGCAACCGCCGCCACGATGACGCCACCACCGACGAAGACATGACCGTACTGCGCTTCGACACCGCAGACGGCAAGCCCTACGTGGTGCTGGTGAACTACGCCGCGCACGGCACGATCATGACCTCCGACGTCATGCACGTTTCCGGCGGTTGGCCCGGCGTGATGCAGCGGACCGTGGAAGACCTCGTTGGCGATGGTGTCACCTGCATGTACACCAACGGCGCCGAAGGCGACGTCGCCCCGCGCGGCTACACCGGCGGCAGCCGCTTCGAGATGGCCGAACAATACGGCCGCCGCGTCGCGCTGCGCGCCGCCGACCTCGCGCAGGCTGTGGCCACGCGCTCCGTCGAAGACTTCACCGTGCGCCAGCACTGGGTGAATCTGCCCGAGCGCGTCGCCGCGCCGGACTTCATGAAGATCGCAGGCGATGAGTATCAGGTGGACGAAGCGATGCTGAACACCGTGCTCAACGCGATGTTCCCCGATCGCGCGCCGCTCTATCTCCTGCGCGTCAACGATTTCGCGATGCTCACTTTCCCCGGCGAACCCATCACCGCGATTGGCCTCGCCGCGAAGGAAGAACTCGAGGCCGCGGGTATTCGTTACCACACCGTCGCCGCGCTCACCAACGACCTCATCGGCTACATCCTCACCGCCGACGAGTATCACCAAAGCGGCTACGAAGTCACCGCGTCCTTCTATGGAGATACGCTGGGCGCCGTTATAGTGGACGCCGTTCATAAACTCGTCGCCACGATGACCGAGTAGGGTTCGTCCCGTGCATTGCATTGACCTGTTCGATGGCTAAGCCAGTATTCTTCCGGCGGCCTGAGTACACCAACGGTGTACTGCCTTCCAGCCCAGGGTTGCCGACCAACGGGAGGCTACCCTGGGTTTGTTCGACGTCTTGAGACTACCCTGAACGGGTTGCGCCCGGGGTACCACGCACATCTGGAAACGACCATGAACACGCCGCGGATCGTGAACGACGAAGGCCTTCGTCCCGCAATTGACGCACGCTAGATTCTCGTGGCGATTGCCCGCGCGGGTGGATTCCCGCCTTCGCGGGAATGACGGTCTCCGCGCAAGTGGCCTTGCATGGGATAGCAACACCGGCACTCGATTCGCCGCGAAGGTTCAGCACCGAGACGACGATTCGAATCCGCTTCCTACTTCGCGGCGGCTTCCGGCAGGTCCAGCCAGAAATCTTCCCAGCGCATGTACCCGAGCACGTTCGGCTTGTAGCCCTTGACCTCCGTCGCCATCAGGAACTTGCGCGTATAGAAGTACACCGGGATCACAGGCTGATCCGTGAGCAGCCGTTCCTCCGCTTCCCGCATGATTTCCTGCCGCTTGGTTTCGTCGGTCTCGGCGTAACCCGCCTTCACCAGCGCGTCATACGCCGGCGAGTTGTAGCCCGTGCGGTTGTTGCCGGAGTAACTCAGGAAGCACTCCAGGAAATTCAGCGGATCGACATAGTCGCCGATCCACGCCGAACGCGCGAGGTCGTAATCCAGGTTGTCCATCGACGCGAGATACACCTTCCAGTCCTGATTCAGCAACTGCACGTCCACGCCCAGCGTTTCCTTCCACATGCGCTGCACGGTTTCGGCGATGCGTTTGTGGTTTTCAGACGTGTTGTACAGCAACTCGAAAGGCGGGATGCCCTCGCCATTGGGATAGCCCGCTTCCGCGAGCAGTGCCTTCGCACCTTCCGGGTCATAGCGCAGCGGCACCGGGCTCTCGTAGCCGCCGCAGCCCGGCGGCACGTAGTGGTACGCCGGGCGCTCGCCCGCCTTCATTACGTCCTGCGTCAGCCGCTCCCGGTCCAGCGCCATCGACAATGCGCGGCGCACGCGCACATCGTCGAAGGGCTTGTGCGTCAGGTTGACGCGGTAGTAGTAGACGCCGAGGTAGGGGTCGAGGCGGAGCACCTCGGGGTTTTCCTTCTGATACACGGGAATTTTGTCCAGCGGAATATCTTCCGTGACGTGCAGGTCGCCCGCGCGGAAGCTGCGCTCTTCCGTCTGCAAGTTGTCGATGGGATAAAACTCGATGCCGTCCAGCTTGATGGCCGTGCGGTTCCAGTAGTGCTCGTTCGGCACCGCACGGATCACTTCGTTCGGCCGCCATTCGACAAGGCTATAGGCGCCGTTGCCCACGTGGTTGCCCGCGCGCGTCCACGGCGTACCGCGATCCGTCATTGCCCCGAAGGCTTCCACGGTAGCCTGGTGCACCGGCAGATAGGCCTGGTGCGTGTGCAATTCCAGGAAGTAGGGCGTCGGACTGTCCAGCGTCACCACCAATTCATGGGGGCCGGTCGCCTTCACGCCCACCTCCGCGAAGTCCGCGATCGCCCCTTCGTTAAAGGCCTTGGCGTTCTTAATGCAATAGAGCATGTACGCGTATTCCGCCGCGAGCCCGGGGGAGAGGATACGCCGCCAACTGTACTCGAAATCCTGCGCCGTCACGGGATCCCCGTTTGTCCAGCGCGCGTCTGTTCGCAACTGGAAGGTGTAGACCCGTTGATCCTCCGACACCGTCCACGATTGCGCAACCGCGGGAATCGGCTTCAGCGTGCCCGGATCCAGGTCGGTCAACCCTTCAAAGAAGGCTGTGCAGGCGCGGTGTTCCGGCACGCCAGTCACGAGATGCGGATCGAGGTCCTGCACCTCCGTGCCCAGGTTGACGCGGAGGATGTTCGCCGAGGAAGGTTCACCGCCGCCGCCGCAACCCACCACCAGCATGGTCGCAAGAATGAGCACCGCAAACTTTTTCATGCCTAGAACTGCGCCTTATAGTCGAGCACCAACAGTTTCTCCAGATGCGGGAAAGCCAGCTTTACGAAAGCCTGGTGCGCTGGATGCGCCACGTATTCCTTCACCGCCGCTTCGCTCTCAAAGGTCATCAGCAGGCAGTGCGTATAGCCTTCCGACCGCGCGCCCGAACCGACGTTCGTGCCCCACTCATAATCCAGAATCAGGTCGATCGATTCGATGAGCTTGCGCGACTCGCTTTCGATCGCCTTGATTTGCTCCTCGGTCGTACCATCCTTGTGTGCGTAGAGCACCACGTGGCGAATCTTGCCGAGGTGCGGATTTGCCGGGCGCTCGATCGCCAAGGCCTGCAGGGCGATACCGGCGCTCAGGCTCAGTCCCAGCGCAAGCGCGAGGGCGTAGCCCGATCTACGAAGCCTGCGGATCTTCAGCGTTGGCATGGTCATTTGCGTTCACTCCCGCTCCGCCGAGATCGCGGAACTTTTCTTCGGCCTTCCGTTTCAGTTCGCCAAACTTGTCACTCGCCGCGTCGAGACGCGCTTCCCACTCCGCGTCCGGTTCCTGACCTTCCGATTCGTGGAAGAAGGTCAGGATCGTCGAGGTGCATGCAATGGGATCGAAGAGGACCCATTTCATGGAAAAGCCCAGGAACAGGGCGAATACGAAAAGGAAGAACTTGGCCGTGCCCCACGATTCCGGCAGCATCAGCGCCACGATGCCCAGCGGGATCAGAAAAAGGATGGTCATCGCGATCGTGAAGACATAGCTCAGCAGCGTCAGCGCCACGGCATTCGTCAGAATTCCCTTCCACGATTGCGCGTAGAGAATCACGCCTTTCTTCGCCGCGTCGAAGACGTTCTCGTTCTTCGTCCTGAAGGTGTAGGCGATGATCGCCTCATCCACATAGGTCAGACTGAAGTCGACGATCTTCTGCATGAACTTCGCGGCGCCTTCCGTGCCCGGGATCGGCAGTACCGTCATCACGTTGAAAACCGTGCGGTTCAGGCGGCGGATGATGCCCTTGAGCAACTGGTCGATCAGGGAGAGAACGCTGACCTCCTTGAAGTAGGCCATCACGCGGTCCTTCGCCCATGCCGTCTGGCTCGTGCCATCCGGCAGCGTGCCATTCTCGACGATCTCCGTGATCAGCGCGACGTGCCCCGCCTTCAGCATGTACAGCACATACTCACCCAGCAGCCGGCCCAGCCCCAGAAAACCGCCACCGATCAGGCAGATGAAGAAGAGCACCGTCGCCGCGCCGCCGCCGAAGACCATCCCCACGATCCCAAGAAAGCCCAGGAACACCAGGAAGCCCACACACAGCATCCCGTAGATCATCGCCCGGTAGATGAGATAGGGCGTGGTCTGCATCACAATGTTCAACGCGCGGCCGAGCTGTAAATTCATTCCGAAATCCCCCCAATACAAAAATGCCTGAACATCATACCCATGACGCCTGTGCCCTTCCAACGGTTTCATGGCGAGCGGCAAAACACAAAACCGCCGCCCGCGGAAGGCGGACGGCGGTCGATCGATTCGTCTCGTTCGATTAATCGAAGAAGATGATGAAGTCGAGAATGTCGCCGAGCAGGTCGACGAAAAACTCGAACACGTCACCAATGAAATCGAAAGCGTCGTCAAAGATGTCAAACATGGTAATTTCCTCCGTCTTGAACAGACTTTTCTTAACTACCCCTCAGAAACCGGCACGACTGTCGTACCGGCCTTCACCCCAAAATACCGCGCTCCAGTAAATTCGTTACACACTTGCCGAAATTGGCACAAAATCCATAAAAACCAGAACCAAGGTGGGGGCGCTATGGTCTATAAATGGCAGTAAACAAAGAGGTTATGTGATTCTGCCCTCGCTGCCCGCAGTTTCGCCCTCCGTAAGGTGCCGCATCCCACGATTGCAATTCGGCCGCCCAACCGCTGAAACTGGTCGGGCTGCCCCCTAGGTTCCGAGGTTATCCCATGCAAGTTCCCCGACCTACCCGCGCCCGAGTGTTGCTGCTGGCCGG
>JAUIKJ010000243.1 GCA_030430835.1 Candidatus Hydrogenedentota bacterium | reverse complement strand
GGTAATCGGCGGAAATAGTGGAGACGATATCAGGTAGTCGAGTTCTCCTCCGTGGTTTTTCGGTTTCGCCTTTCGCACCTCGTCTTCGATCTACTTTTGAACATCCTGCCTCCGCATGCGATCCCCCGCGAAAAACCCTTGCCAACCCCCGGTCACTTTTCCCACGCTTCTGCCCCTCGCGTGGGCGATTAGCTCAGCTGGTTAGAGCGCCGTCTTCACACGGCGGAGGCCACTGGTTCGAGTCCAGTATCGCCCACCATAACAGACATCGTTGCCACCGTCCTTGGGCGGTGGCCTTTTTCATGCCTTGCTTCGGAGGCCGCGCCCATGGCCTGGACCATCTAAACCCCCTTGGGGGACGGTCCCATAGCCCCACTTATTCCCCGTTCGGCTGTGATCCCGGGGCGTATTCGGCCTCGAATCTCTCCGCTCCGCCGGGTGTATAGTGACCCAAGTTGGCGGCAAGGCCTGCCGCGCGGAAAGGATCACAATGCCCTCGCGAGCGAAGAAGACGCTGTCGGCCGAGAAGCTTCCGAAGAACGGTCATCAGGAAGAAATTCTCATTGTCGCCCTGCGCATGATCATCCACCTCGGGGTTCGTGCGCTGGCGATTCTTATGACGGCGGTGGTGCTCTGGGGCGTTGTGGATGTTATCTATGTGCTGCACACGAAGCTTATGGAGGAGCCGTACATGCTCCTCACCATCAGCGATATTCTATCCACCTTCGGTGCGTTCATGGCCGTGCTGATCGCGATCGAGATCTTTATCAACATCACAATCTACCTGCGCGAGGATGTGATCCACGTCAAGATCGTCATGGCGACGGCGCTGATGGCGATTGCGCGAAAGGTGATCGTTCTTAATTCGGAGGACATTACACCGGAATATATGGCGGGCATCGCCGCCCTTGTTCTGTCCATGAGTATCGGCTATTTCCTGGTCGTCGTGAAAGACCACCGGGATGATCGTCCGAATCACTAGTGTGCCGTATCCAACAATTGGAGGTGTGTACGACATGAACTGGCCCAAGAAGATTCTGGTATACCTCGACTCCGGATCCGACATCCCGCAGGTGGCACTCGACGAGGCCATCCGAATTGCGAAGACCCATGGCGCATCGTTGCGGATCGTGGAGGTGGATGAGCCGCCGGTTTTCTATCCCTGGTCCGATGCAGCAGAGATCGAAACGACCCGCCGCAACTTGCAGTGGGAGAAAGAGTCCTATATCGAGGCGGCGGTGGAAAAAGCGGTCTCGGCGGGATGCGACGCTTCGGGCGCGCTGCTGGAAGGCAAGCCCTACATCGCGTTGATTCGCGAGGCGCAGGCGCAAGCATACGACCTGCTCATCAAGACCATGATGCGCGAGTCGGAAACGGTGCAACGTCTCTTTGGTACGACGGCCAAGCACCTGTTGCGCAAGTGCCCGTGCCCGGTGCTGCTGGTGAAACCCGGTGCCGAGCAGCTGCAACGCATCGTTGTCGCGCTGGGTCCGGTTGAGTCCGAGGAGCAGGCGGCCTTCAATACGCGCCTGCTGCAAACGGCCGGCCAGATGGCGCAAGTGCAGGGCGCGACACTGTCGATCGTGCATGCCTGGGAACTCTATGGCGAGAACATTCTGAGCAAGCGGATGTCCAACGATGAGGTGGATGCGCGCGTTCAGGAAGGACAGATCCGTATCGAAGAGGAATTGGTCGAGCTCGTGAACAGCGCCCTCCCCGAGGCCGCGTCGATCGATCTTGCGATCGAATACGGCGCGCCGCAGGAGATCCTGTCCGCGTTCGTCACGGCGCGCAAGGCGGATCTTCTGGTCATGGGCACCGTAGCGCGGTCGGGGCTGCAGGGGTTGCTCATTGGCAACACCGCGGAATCGGTGACTGACCAGGTGACGTGCTCGGTGCTCGCCCTGAAGCCAGACGGTTTCATTTCGCCGGTGGCGAATTGACCCGCTCTGGGCGAGCAGTTGGGAGGACGTGAAAGATGTTAGGCTTAAGGTGGCCCTTCGGGGCCGCCTTTCGCAGTTTGCCTGACACACAAACGGGGATACGGCAATGCGCGCAATGCTCTTCGAGGAAACCGGCCGCCCATTGGTAGAGCGGGAGTTGCCTACCCCGGAGCCCGGACCGGAGGAGGTGCTGATTCGGGTCCACGTCTGCGGCCTCTGCCGGACCGACCTGCACGTGGTCGACGGCGACCTGGCACCTGCCCGCCGGCCTGTCGTTCCCGGCCACCAGATCGTCGGCCGGGTCGTCGCCACCGGGCAAGGGGTCTCCGCCCTGCACGCTGGCGATCGCGTGGGTGTGCCCTGGCTCGGAGGAAGTTGCGGTCACTGCGGCTACTGTACGGCGAAGCAGGAAAACCTGTGTGACCATGCCCGCTACACCGGCTACCAGAAAGACGGCGGCTTCGCTGAGTATTGCATCGCCGACCCGCGGTTCTGCTTTCCCATCCCCGACGACTACCCGGATCTGCAGGCCGCGCCACTGCTCTGCGCGGGGCTGATTGGCTACCGCGCGCTGCGCATGGCGGGCCCGGGAAAGCGCCTCGGCTTCTACGGTTTCGGAGCCGCGGCGCACATCTTGATCCAGGTGGCGCGCCATCAGCAGCGCGAAGTCTATGCCTTCACCCGCGACGGCGACACCACCGCACAGGACTTTGCACGCAGCCTCGGTGCGGTCTGGGCGGGCGGCTCCAGCGCGCCATCGCCCGTGGAACTGGATGCGGCGATCGTCTTCGCGCCGGTGGGCGCCCTTGTTCCCGCCGCGTTGCGCGCGGTCCGCAAAGCCGGGATCGTGGTTTGCGCGGGCATCCACATGAGTGAGATCCCCGCCTTCCCCTACAGTATCCTATGGGGCGAGCGTGTGGTCCGCTCGGTGGCCAACCTGACCCGCGAGGATGGCGATGAGTTTCTGGCGCTGGCGCCGAAGGTGCCGGTCCACACGGAGGTACATCCCTATCCACTCGCGCGCGTGAACGACGCGCTCAATGATCTCAGGGAGGGCAAGTTCACGGGCGCCGCCGTCGTCGTCGTCCACGAAGCGCCAACCCCGGCAGATCAGATCCCCGCGCCGTAATCGGCATCCATGTTGATGCGGTGGTCCATTTCCAGCGCCGGCTCGTCCTCGTTTGTGCCGCAGATCGGTTTGGCAGGTACGCCGACGGCCGTAGTGTGTGGCGGAATGTTCGTGAGCACGACCGCGCCACCACCGATCTTCGCGCCTTCACCAATCTCAACATTGCCGAGGATCTTCGCGCCCGCGGCGATCAAGACACCGTGACGTACCTTCGGGTGGCGGTCGCCGGTTTGCTTGCCCGTACCACCCAGGGTAACCTCATGCAGCATCGAGACATTGTCCTCGACCACCGCGGTCTCACCGATGACGACGCTGGTCGCGTGGTCGATGAGAATGCCCTTGCCAATGCGCGCGGCGGGGTGGATATCCACGGCGAAGATCTCGGAGATCCGGCTCTGCATGAACATCGCCAGTTCCTGGCGATCATGGGTCCAGTAATAGTGCGCGACCCGGTATGCCTGCAATGCCTGGAAGCCCTTGAAGAACAAGAGCGGCTCGGAGAATCGATCGCAGGCGGGGTCGCGATCGATGACCGCGCGGATATCCGTGCGCACGGCCGTGCCGATGGTGGGGTCGTTCCGGAAGGCTTCGTCGATCAGGTCGCGAAGCGTCATCGCCGGTAGCGCGACGCTCTCCAGCTTGTTCGCGAGGTGAAAGCTGAGCGCGTCCTCCAGACTCTGGTGATAGAGAATGACGCTGTGCAGGAAACTCGCCAGCATCGGTTCGCGCGCCGCGGCTTCCGCCGCTTCCTCGCGAATCGTTTCCCAGATAGAGTCGCTCGATCCGTTGTTCATGTCGCCTCCGGCTGCATGATGCGCCGCTCACTGCTCCACGCTAAACCGCGCAGAATCGCCATTCATTCCGGGCGGTATGCGCACGATAGCATGCGCCAAGGCCGATGCGCATATTGCGAGCGGGCGACCCGCCCGAAGGGAGAGGTAGGAGGAGGAGTGAGGGATAGAGCATGGCGGGTACGAGGTGTGCCCGGTCATGGCAAACGACCGCGAGATGCACGGTGGGCGTCACCCAAGCCGTCATTTGTCTGGACGCCGGACCAGCGCTAGTTCTGCTCGCCGGCGCGGGGGAGAAGTACGAAGGATTCGTCGTAAGTGAGCCGGCCAAACCAGCCTGCCCGCGGATGCCGCCGCACTTCGAGCAACCGGTATCCCCATACCGATTGCAGCCACATTACCCGGAGCCGCGAGTTGGTGCGGAACGCCGGATCATCAGGGATGCCGTACCTGCCCATACTGCCAACCTCCTCAGTGGCCCGGTACCCGGCGCTGCCTCACGCCAAGCGTGTGGGCCGTGTCACTGTCTTCCCAACAGCACTTAAATTATACCACCTGCCCCGTATTTGTAAAGCAGGAATTTCAGGCTTTGTTTGATTTGTGTTTGGGGCGCGTTCTCATCCCGTGCCCGGGCAGAATCCGTCTTCCGTGGGCGGGTCTGCGCCGGGGCAGGGAGAGTATCCGCCGCTGTTGAAGAACTGGACGAGACGAAGTAATTCGCTGAGTGAGATGGTGAAGTCCTGCGGGGCGTAGTCGCTCGCGTGAGGCGCGCAGCCTGTGCCGCCGGCACCGGCCTGGAAGCCGTCCTCCGTCGCGCAGGTCAGGGGTTGGCAGGCGTATCCGCCGGAATTGTAGAACTGGATCACGCGCAGCAACTCCGAGAGTGAAATGATGTTGTCCAGATTCACATCGGCCGAATGGCTATCAAGTTCTTCGCCGTTGTCAACATCCAGCGCGCCTTCCCCCTCGATGCACGCTTCGGCCTCCGGACACCCGGCTCCCTCGATGGCGCACAGATCCGGATCCGGCTCGCTGCTCCAGCAGAGGCTGAGGTCCGTGTGCGTTGGCGACAACTGGCTTCCCCCGACCGACACGAAGTGTGCCGAGTCGCCGTCCAGGGACTTCAGCCACGCGAAACGGCAGGTGTCGCACTCCGTGCTGGTAATCGCCAAGGGCTGCCCCGCAGGGATCGGCGGGTC
>JAUIKJ010000242.1 GCA_030430835.1 Candidatus Hydrogenedentota bacterium | reverse complement strand
TTCTGACGTCAAGCACCTTTTCTCTATGTTGAAGCCATGGCCATAAACGACCGGCTCGCGCAGATTCCCGCGGCTATCGCCCGGCATCTGGCCGTGCATGGCGTCGGTCAGTCGGCCCCCTCCTTCTTTCGTATCGCGGGCTTGGCCATGGTGTTGCTGGCCGTCTTGGGCCGGACATGGATGACTCCGCCCCCCACGGCCGCCGTGGAGCGAATCGCGACCGCGGGCACTTGGGTGGATATGCCGGCACCCTTCGGCGACCCCCGTGGCTTCGAGACCCCTCCGCCGAAACAGCCCGGTGAGTTTCGCATCGCCTGGATCGGGGATTCCTCGTCCCAGTTTCGAACGGCCACCGGGGCAGATGGCCGCTACCTTGCGAACGAGGTCTTACACAATGCGGGTTCGCTGTCTGACGGCGTGCCGTCCCGCACGCTGTCCTATGTACTCAACGGCCAGCGCCCCTACGACATCTATGTCTGCCTGCTTGATGCCCTGCAGCATGCTCCGGATGCGGTCGTCCTTGCACTGAATCCGGTCTGGTCTTTCGAGCGCCGCTCGATTCTGTTCCGCCGCCACCTGCTTCGGACGGCCGGGCAACATCTTCCCGCCGAAGCGGACGACTGGCTGGCCTACGCCGCGTTGGCGGAGCCGGCGGAGTGGGCCGATGCGGTGCTCGCGCCCTGGCTGCCGAGCTTGCAGTATCGCCACGCGTGGCACGCACGCATGGCACTGATCGCGGAACAGGTGCAGCGCAGCTATGGTCCCGCCGCGGAGATGGGCGCTCGCATCGCCGCGTGGCGCGAAGCCCACCAGCCGGTCGCCTACACCACCTACCCCGCAGTTTTCCTTCACGACGCGTATGCGAAGTATGCACGTCCCGCGGGCACTGTATTCTCCAATGCCGCCTACACCGCGCAGCAAATGCAGGTAGCGGATACCGCGGTGGAAAGCATGCTGCGCCTGCTGCTCGATCAGGTGGTTGACGCGGGCGTGCCCACGCTAATCTATCGTGTGCCGGTGAATCCCGCCACGCAGTCGGCCCCCTCCGTTGCGGCGCACTTCCTGCGCGGCGCGGAACTTCTCGATCGTCTCGCCAAGGCCTATGCCGGCGACAACCTGCGGGTCGTCTCGGCCTTGCCGTCGTCCGTGGTGGATGACCTCCAGTTCGTCGACTATATTCATCTACGCGAAGGAGACCAGAACCAGGCCCTACTCCAGCGCCTGGCGGACGAACTTCACGCGCTGCGTGCCATGGGAGACGCGAAGTGATGCGGGCGCGCCTGTATCAATATGCTCTGGAAGCTGCGATCGCCTTGCTGATCGCGCTCCTGATTCTCGTAGTTCATGCCACATCGTACGAGCAATTGCTCTTCGTCTATCAAGGACGCTGACCACCACCGGAGGGACTCACCCGATGGACGCCTTGCCGGGTTTCGCGATTCATCATGTCGGATACGCCTGCAGCAGCATCGCGCAGGAAGCGAAGGCCCTGACGCGGCTCGGCTACCAGGGAGACGGCACCGGCTTCGAGGATCCCGTGCAGGTGATCCGCGGTGCCTTCTATTCCCTTGGGGAGCACCGCATCGAATTGCTCGAACCGCTTGCCGATGGCGGACCACTGGACGGCTACCTTCGGGACGGCGTGAAGCTCTATCACTTTGGCTACACCTGCACGGATTTTGATGCGGCGCTGGACGCCATGCGCCAGCGGGCTGCGGTGCCCGTGGCCGCACCGGTTCCCGCCGTTGCCTTTGACGGGCGCGAGGTCTGCTTCTTCATGCTGGCCAGCGGACTGCTCGTGGAACTAATCGATGCAGGCGGCTTGGCAAACCCGGACCAGGTCCACCGCATCCGCCGCTGACCCGCCTCCTGGGGCTAACCCAAGCCGATGAGCGACGCGTAGAACGGCAGAATGACCGGGCCCGGAATGACCAACAGCGGGAAACTCGCCGCGGCGTAGACGAAAGTACCGGCAATCTTCGGAACGACCCAGGCCGGATGCCCCACGGGCTGATCCGCGCGCCGCAACTGCAGCCAGCGGTGCAAACACAGACCCGCGGAATGGTATAGCCCAAAGACCACGAAGGAAAGGGTGAAGTCGTGCCAGAGCGCGATGACCATCATCGTGCCGCAGATGGCGAAGTACTGCCGCGCAGGACGCGACCCACCGAGCCCCACAAAGATGTAGCGCCGCGTAAAGCGCGTGAGACTGATGTGCCAGTTGTTCCAGAACTCGGCCGGATTCACCGTAAAGAAGGGCCAGTTGAAGTTTTCGCTGAGCCGAACGCCGAAGAGCCGTCCAATGCCGATTGCGAGATCGGAGAAGCCCGCGAAGTTCAGGTAGAAATACCACGCAAAACGAAACAGATCGAACCAGATGGCACGCGTGGACATCGTGTCAAAATGGGTGAAAACCTGCACGCTGTCCGACAACCAGAAGGCCAGTCCGTAGAGCTTGAACAAGCCCAGGAGGATGCGCGTCGCGCCCGCGGAAATATCCGGCCAGGCGATCGCCCGGCGCGCGTCCAGCGCGCGGCCAACTTCTTCATATTCGGAGATTGGGCCAATGAGATGCACACTGGGAAAGAAGGCGTAGGCGAAAAGATTCGCCAGTGGTTCGCGGCCGATCATCTCGAGTTCCGTCTTCGCCAGAAGATCCACCGCGCGAAACGCGGCAAAGGACAAGCCGATCGGAATGATGATGCTCTTCGTGGCGTCGAACTCCCCCAGGGGCGGAGCGAACACAAAGACGAGATCGTGTCCGATAAGGTTGAAGAGATCGTGGAAGGTGACCGGGAAGGACTTCCACAGGATCATCGGCAGAAGCGCGAGCGCAGTCGCGACCCAGAAACAGGCAAAGCGCAACTGCCCGAAAGGCATCCGACCCAGGCCCCGCTGCAGCAACACCATGCCCGACCAATACACCAGATAGAACAAAAGCACCCGCGGAGCGACCAGCAAGAGCAGCAGCGCACCGAACGACACCAACACCGCCCACCGGACGATGGGATTCCGGGTCGCATGGAAGAGCGGCACAAAGAACAGCGCCAGCACCAAGGCATTCGCAAAGAACGCCAGCGAATCGAATTCGGTCATCGCTCCCTCAAGATGGCGCGCGCATAGTCGAAAAGAAAATGGTCGGGGCGACTGGATTTGAACCAGCGACCCCCTGCTCCCAAAGCAGGTGCGCTACCGGGCTGCGCCACGCCCCGACATTGGTAGGGATCATAGCATGTGCCCGGGGCTGTCTGGTAGATCCCCCGCTGGCCGAGGTCGCGGCGGCATCGACGCCTCGGGTAGCATGCCTGCCCATCGGTGATTCTGGATAGCTGCTCATGACCGTGAAAGACACACCCGAAAAGTACGCCCTTGGCATCGGTGCGGTGCTTAGCCTCTTCTTCGTCCTGCTGGAGTCGTTGAAGACCGTGCGCGATTCGCAATGGGCGGGATTTCCGGGCAGCGATGGGCAGGCTGTACCCGTCGGGATTCTGGTCTATGCCGCGATGGGGTGTGTCGCTTCCGGGATTCTGCTTCGCCTAGTCCGGGGCCGGGTCAAAGAGACGCCGGCGCTGGCCTGCGCCCTTTCGCTTTCGGGCGCCATAATCTGGGCCGGGCTCAGTTGTTTCCGCGAGGAAACGCCAACCCTGGACGATGTGCTTGTCCTGGGCACGCTCGCCGCAATGGGCGCAGCGACCGCGTTGGGTCCGCGCCTGCTTCGCGTTTCATCGCCGCATGTATTGGGATACGCACTCGTTGTTCTCCTTCTCGGTTTCGACGCATTGCGGCGTGCCGCAGCGGAAGCCCTCTTTGTGGCGGACCGTGGCAATGTCATCGCCCTGGAGATGGGCAAGACAATCTTCGCGGCCGCGCTCGCGTTCACGCTGCTCCTTGCGCTCACCCGACCATGGCCGACGCTACGCGCGCTTTGCTTGCCGATCGCGTTTAGTTCTCTCTTGCTTCTGGGTCGCACGATGCCCGGCACCGTAGACCCGCAGCAACCACCTGCGGACGCACCGCCCAATCTGGTGTTCATCGTATCTGACACCCTCCGCGCGGACTACCTGCAGCGCTACGGCGGCCCGGTGCCCACCCCGCACCTCGACGCGCTGGCCGAGAGCGGCGCGGACTTTGATCGCGCCTACGCATTGGCCCCCTGGACCTTCCCGTCCATGTGGGGCCTCATCGCCTCGCAGTATCCGAAGGGCCTGTCCGCCGATGGCGACGATACCTGGCTGGAACAGATTTGGCGCTATGTGGAAGATCCCGGCGGCGTGACGCTGGCAGAACAACTGAAGGCCGAGGGCTATCGCACGGCGGCAATGTCGGCGAATGCCTTGCTCTGGGGGATGCCGCTGGCCACGCGCGGCTTCGACACGTTGGCCACGGCTCACCCGATCCTGCTGACACGCGAAGGCCCGCTGCGCACGCTGCCCTTTCTGCACGATGCGTTGGCCGCGCTTTTTCCGGCGTGGGTCTATCCACGGCCGCACGACACCACCCTCGATCTGGCGCAGTACGCAGACGCGTGGCTGAACCAGAACGCGGACGCCCCTTTCTTCCTCTACGTCCACTACATTGATCCCCACGCGCCCTATGATCCGCCGGAACGCTACCGCAACCTCCAGGGCCCCTGGCCCTTCTTCCATCCCTACACCGGCGGCGAGCGCTGGGGCATCCCCCAACTGGTCGGCGACTTCGCCGTGGCCGAAACGGATCGGGACTATGTCCGCGACTTGTATCAGGGTGAGATCAGATACGTCGACGAGTTCATCGGACGACTCACCACCTCCCTCGACCGTCTCGGCCTGCGGGAGAATACGATCATCGCCTTCACCTCCGACCACGGCGAAGAACTCTGGGACCACGGCGACTGGGGCCACGGGCAATCCCTGCACGAGGAACTGCTCCATGTACCGCTCATATTTGCCGGACCCGGCATCGCGCCGCAGCGGCGGCACGAGCGCGTATCCGCAATCGACTTCACGCCAACACTCGCAGAATTGATGGGACTTACGCCCGACGCCGCATGGCGCGGCACCAGTCACGCGGGAGCCCTTCGGAATCCGGAGA
>JAUIKJ010000241.1 GCA_030430835.1 Candidatus Hydrogenedentota bacterium | reverse complement strand
TCGAGAACACCACCAAGGTGCTGGTCTGGACCATTGTCGCGATCTTCGCGCTGGTCGCCATCACCACCGGCATCCAGTGGAACCGGCGATTTCTCGGGGTCACCGGCATCTCATTTTTTCGCGATCTGACCGATGCGAACGGCCTCGACCCCAGCGCCGTGAAGCCGATCGTCGGCGGCATGGCCGCCGCCCTCGGCATCAACATGGTCTTTCTCTATCCCTACTCGCTGCTGAACAAGAAGTGGGGGAAGGCGCACAAGGAACTCGCCTACTTCGATCTCATCTCCGGCATGATGATTCCCTTCTTCCTCGCCACCGGCTTCATGGTCCTCGCCGTCGCGAACACCATCGGCCCGGAAGAAGGCGTTACCGGCGCCGTGACCCGGAACATCAAGGACATCGTTCCCGTCGTCGGCCCCACCATCGGCGGACTCTTCGGTGGGGATGCCATGGGCGACCGCATCGCACTGATGATTATCGGCCTCGGCATGATGTCCGTCGGCTTCACCAGTATCATCATGCACATGCTCGCCTGCGGCTTCATCGGCTGCGAGATGTTCGGCTATGCCCACGACAGCCGCGCGCGTTTCTGGTTCTCGCTCATCCCCGCCGTCGGCGTCTACGGCGTCACCATGAAGGCCTTCCCCTGGCAGGCCGCGATCACCGCCTCCAGCCTCAACGCGCCGCTGCTGCCGATCACCGTGCTCTGCTTCCTGGTGCTGCTGAACAACAAGAAGTTCATGGGCGATGCCCGGCCCGAGGGCGGCAAGCGGATACTCTGGAACGTCGGGCTCGGCACCGCCATCGTCGTCATGTCCATCGCGGCTTATTTTGGTCTGACCACCAACTGGGCTACCCTCATGAACAACCTCAAGCCGGCAGAGGCGGAGACCGCACTGCTCGCGCCCGCCGACGCGGAGGACGAATGGGCCGATCTGGAGCGTATGGCGGACCCGGACCGTGTCGAGAGCCTCGTGCGGCACCAGGCCATGGGCACGGACTTCGAGTTCACCCTCGTCGGTTCGCGCGAGCGCCTTGACCAGCCGCAGCTAACCCAGGCCGCCGGCCGCGCCTTCGAGGCCATCTCCGCGCTTGAAGCGAAGATCAGCCGGTGGCAACCCGACAGCGATACTTCCCGCGCCAATCGTGACGCGGCCGCCGGACCGGTCGCCATCGGCGACGAACTCTTCGAGACCCTGGCGGTGTCCCGCGCGATTTACGATCAGACTGAAGGTGCCTTTGACGTGACCGTCGGCCCGCTCATCGCCTTCTGGCGGGAGCACGGCGCGGGTCAGGTATCGGCCGAAATGCTCGCACCGATCCTGGCGCGCGTTGGCCTGGACAAGGTCGAAATCGATGCGGGCGCAAAGTCGGTGTACTTCAATCAACCCGGCGTCGCCCTCGATTTCGGCGGTATCGGCAAGGGCCTCGCGCTCGACCACGCCGCCACCTTCCTCAAGAACCAGGGCATCCCCGCCGGCATGATTCACGGCGGCACCAGTACCGTCATCGCTTGGGGTAGGTCTGCAAATGGGGGAGAGGGCTGGCGCGTTTCCATCCGGCATCCCCTCAAAGAGGATGCGCCGCCAGTCACCACCGTTCCGCTGCGGGACGCCGCGCTCTCCACTTCGGGTGTACAAATCCTTGCGGCGGAACGCGGTGGCGGCTACGCCAGTCATATCTATGACCCACGGACGGGCCTGCCTGCCGAGGGGGTGCTCAGTGCCACCGCCATCGCGCCGACCGGCGCCGAGAGCGATGCGCTCAGCACGGCTTTCTTCGTCATGGGCCGCGACGGGACCGAGGACTATTGCCGCGCACATCCGGAAGTGCGCGCGATCATGCTCCTCGCCGACAGCGGACCGGAGACCCCGGTATGGATCAACTTCCCGGATCGCGTAACGGCGGTATAGGTAGCCGCCGCCCCATCTCGATCAACGGAAGTTCTATACCCGTTGCGTATCATTCCTGGCGTTTCGACCAGCCGCCTGTCATTTCGACCGCAGGGAGAAATCTTGAGTCCACCTCACACCCCGTCATATTGACCGCAGCGAACAATCCAAGACCTCTCCCTGCGCCCGAGGTCACATCCGGCAGGCCGAGTAACCAACCCGCCCGCAACGTGGCGCCAATAGGCGCCAATTGCCCCGTTTTTTCGGCTAGACACGCCGCCAGACCTCAGCCTATAATGCAAGTGGTTGCATTTATTGCTTTAAGCAGTCGTCGGCGACGCGAGCCGCGGGCGATAACTTTCCCGTCCGCAAGGACTTCGGGACCAACGAAAACGACAGCAGGAGCTTGATTGTCATGAAAGGTAATGTGAACAGACGCGACTTCATGAAGGTCGCCGGGGCCACCGGCGCGGGGGTCACCATCGCCACGGGCTTCAATCCCTTCGCCTACGCCGCGAACGAAACCGTGCGCGTCGGCCTGATCGGGACCGGTGGCCAGGGCTCCTTCCACATTCGCGAAGGTCTCGCGGGCACGGACGCGATCACCATCGTCGCGGTGGCCGACGTCTTCAAGGCGCACCAATCCTCTGGCGTCAAGATGTCCCAGCTTTCCAATGCGGGCATCAAGTATTCCGGTGGTGGCCTGACCACCGAGCAGAAGGCCGCCGCCAGCGCCGCCTACAAGCCGGCCGCCTACTATGACTACCACGAGATGCTGGAGAAAGAAGAGTTGGACGGTGTCGTGATTGCCACGCCGCTCAACACCCACTTCCAGATCGCCATGGACTGCCTCGACGCGGGCAAGTATGTCTTCTGCGAAAAGACCCTTGTGCGCAATATCGAAGACGGCCGCGCCCTCGTGCAGAAGTGCCACGAGTTGGATAAGTGGGTGCAGGTCGGCCATCAGCGCCGCTACAACGCCAAGTACAATCTCGCAATGAAGCTCGCCTTTGAGGACGAGCGCATCGGCCGCGTGACCCACGTCACCGCCCAGTGGCACCGCAACAGCTACTGGCGCCGCAACGTGGAGCAGCTCTTCCCGGGCTATGAACTGAACGAGACCGAGAAGAAGTACATCACGACCGACCTGGAGCACCACCTCAACTGGCGCATGTACGATGAGACCTCCGGTGGCCTCTTCACCGAACTCGCCACCCACCAGACGGACATCGCCAACTGGTTCATGAAGAAGCCGCCCTCACGCGTGCGCGCCTTTGGCGGTTTGGACTACTGGCGCGACGGCCGCGACGTGGACGACAACATCCTCTGCGCCTTCGAGTACGATCTGTCGCCCGGTGACCCCGGCCACATGGATATCGAGCGCCGCAGTGAGCTGCAGAAGACCAGCCAGATTAACCGGAACTATACGGTCCGCTTCGTCTACACCAGCATCCTCGCCAATGCGAAGCGCGGCGCATCGGAGCTCATCCAGGGCGACCGCGGCACCATCGAGTTGACCGAGGCGGATTGCTTCATGTACGCCGAGCCCGCGCCGATCGCGGAATATGAAGCGAAGATGAAGCGCATCGCCGCGGCAAAGGCGGCCGCCGAGAGCGGCGAGAAGCCGAAGGAAGAGGAAGAGATGAGCGATATCGCCACCGGCAAATCGCTGCAGGTCAGCAACAAGGCCCTCCTCGAAGGCGTCGAATTGCTTGGTGACCGCGATGTGAAGCCGGCGGATGACTATCAGTTCGAGGCCTTCGCCCACCACATCAAGAACGGCGGCGTGCCGCAGAACAACCACATGGTCGGTTTCACCACCGCCATCACGGCCATCGCCGCCATCGAGTCGAAGAAGACCGGCGAGACCGTGGAAATCGATCCCGCTTGGTATACCTTCGAACACGAAGTGCCAAGCATGTTCGCCTACAGCTGGGACGACGCGAAGTATCCGAAGAAGGCCGGTGAAGAATCCGGCGACACGGAAGCGACGGAATCCGCGGAAGCCTGATAATTACATGATGCGGGCCGGCGCCCTGTTGCGCCGGCCCGAGTTTTCCCTCTGGATCGAAGACGTGTCGGCCACCCAAATCGTGGACCCGAAGCACAGGAGAGACACAAGCAATGCGTAACCGACTGTTTAGTTTCCTTCTCGCAATGGCGCTGGTCGCGGGACTCACCACCTTCGGCTGCTCCAGCAAGCCGCCGGAAACTGCCAAGAAAGCGGTAATCACCGACGTCGAGCCGGCGACCGACTCGGAGCCGGCCGAAGAAGTTCCCGCACCCGATCCCAACTACGAAGATCCGCAGCTGACCGAACTCGACTATGGCGATTCCTCGGAAGAGGCCCCGGCCCCTGCCGAAGATGCCGTCACCTATAACATCCTGCCCGGTGAGTCGACCCTCATGTGGATCGGCTATGGTGGCGTGATGGGATCGATGGAAGGTGGCTTCTCCGAATTCACTGGCACGATCGACGTCGCCGGTGGCAACATGGAGAACACCACGGTCAACCTCACGGTTAACATGAATTCCGTGTTTTCCGATGCCAAGGCCCTGACCAAGAAACTGCGCAGTGAAGAGTTCTTTGAGACCGAGAAGTTCCCGGAAGCGACCTTCAAGTCGACCAGCGTCAAGAAGGACGCGGATGGCTACGTGGTGACCGGCAATCTTAACCTGCACGGTGCCGAGAAGAGCATTGGTTTCCCAGCGGAGATCTCCGTGGACGGCAACACCCTGACCGCCACGGCGGAGTTCACCTTCGATCGCCACGCCTGGGGCGTCGATTACGACGGCACCGGCGACAACTTCATCAAGGACGACGTGCTGCTTCGATTCGAGATTATCGCCAAGTCCTGAGTCCATCGGGATGAGAACTAAGAATTGCATTCGGGGCGTATTGACACTTCCTTCTTGGGAGGTCAATACGCCCCAATTCTATTCCTGCGACGCGAGTATCACGTTGAGTTGAACAATCAACGGAGGCAACGTATCGTCGCAGCACTCCAGACGATATCGAGATTTACGTCAAAGTACGCATGAATCAACCGGTTGCGCGTACCGGCGATCTTGTGCCATGGAATTCTTGGATACGCGGCCTGCGTCGCGGCCTGAACACGTACTGCCGCTTCGCCAATGATCTCCAAGGCTCGAATAAGCGCGAAACGTAACTGAATATCGGTATCCAGATCGCGGCG
>JAUIKJ010000240.1 GCA_030430835.1 Candidatus Hydrogenedentota bacterium | reverse complement strand
TTGGACATGGTGTTGCCCTACTACACGGAATCCAAGTTCCTCACCGAGAGCGAGCGTGGTGCACACCTCTTCACAACCCTGATGCAGGCCTACAACCAGCAGGGCCATTTTGATCGCGCCGTGGCCGAATCGAACCGCGCCCTGGCCGAACTCGCGGAGTACCGCCGCTTCCTCGACGCGGATGCCTACAACCGCAGCGGTGCGGGCAAAACCCTGCGCTATGTATACGCGGGCCGCGCGCGCAGCTATGTGCATCAGGGCGAGGTGGCGTTGGCCCTGGCCGATTTGGAAGCCTACAAGAGCCGGACCCGGCTCGATTTATTGGGCAGCAGAATTGTCGACGACAGTGCGCGTACCGACTATGCGAGCGAGGAAGAGAACATTCGCTGGCGCCTGCCCAAGCTGGAGTCGGATCTGGAGACCGCCTATGCGGATCGGGACGAAGTCCTGTCGGCGCACCTGGAGCGGCGAATCGAGGCCGACAAGGCGCGGCTGGCACAGCTGGAGCAGGGCGTGGAATTGCCGCCGCCGGGCCGCCTCAGCCTGCGTCAGATTGAGGCGATGGAGACCGACGCGCTGCGCAGGGCGCTTCCCGCGGAAGTGACCTTGGTCCATTTTGTTCTTGATCGTTTCGGCGGCGTCGCTGTGGTATCCGGCCCGGAAGGGGTCCAGGGCACGCTGCTCCCGGACGCGACCGATGCCGCGGTGCGCGCGCTGGTGAATCGTTTCCTTGACATGCAGGCGGAGGACAGCGAAACGGCCAGCGCCGCGCTGGGCGCGCTGTATGCGATGCTGATCGCGCCGATACGCGAACAGTTGCAGACCGAGATCGTGGCCATCGCGAGCGACGAGACGCTGAACCGTGTGCCCTTTGATGCGCTCCATGCGAATGGCCGGGCGCTGATCGACGACGTTGCGATTGTGCGCACGCCGAGCGGTGCCTACTTGGCCCAGGCCCTGGCACAGGATCGCCGGGGCCACGCGTCGGCGCGGGCACTGGTCACGCGCGACGGATTCCAGGAGGGCGTGACCGCGGCCTTGGGGGCCTTCGCGAATGCGGACGTACTCAGCGGCGCCGAGGCCACCGAAGCCGCGCTGGTTCCGGGGGACACGGGATACGATGTGCTGCACCTGGCGGCACCGGCCAATTTCGCCACGAGCGACGCCATGCTCAGCAGCATCCAGCTCGCTCCCGACGATGCGGGTGACGGATCGTTGCTGGCTGCGGAAATGCTGACGATGGCCCTGCCGGCGTCGGTAGTGGTGCTCGACCTCGCGATTGCTTCCAGCGATACGACGGTCCCGGGCCGAAGCCTTGGCGCGATTGCCGAGGGCCTGGTCCACACCGGCGTACCAGGCTTGGTCTACAATCTGTGGTCGACCGAAGCCGCGGATAGCAGTGCCTTCTATCGTGCCTTCTACGAAAATATGGCGACCATGTCGAAGGTACAGGCCCTGCGGGCCGCGAAGATCGCCGCGCGGGATGCGCAGGGGGGTGGCTTTGCCTGGTCGGCCTATGTCCTGCACGGAGACTATCGCTAGTATGCAACCCGGCGTGCGCACGCGGCCGCGTGCTGCCGCCGGGCCCATGCCCAGGTTGACCCGGGCTGCGTGGTGGATCGGCGGGATCTTGCTCCTCGGGATCTTCCTGCTGCTCTCGGGGATTTCTGACCGCTTCGTCTACGGCAGCGACATGACCCAGCGCCCGATCATCCCCTTGGTGGGGTTGGCCATGGCGGCGGGTGCGGTCTACCTCGCGCTGTGGTTTGCCGTGTGGCGGCGCGCGACGCCCGCGATCGCACGCGGCCTCGGCGCATGGATCGTCCTCGTGGGCCTGGGCATGCGATTGGCCCTGTTCCCCTCCCTGCCCATGCTGGAGGACGATTACCACCGTTACCTCTGGGACGGGGCGGTGCTGGCCGAGGGCCACAATCCCTACCGCCACATTCCCGCTGCGGTTCAGAATGCCGAATCGTCCGTGCCCGCCGCGATCATCGGCCTGGGCGCGGCGTCGGGTCTGGTGTTGGAGCGTGTGAACCACCCACAGTTGGGCACGGTATATCCGCCGGTGGCGGAGGCTGTGTTCGCCCTGGCCTACCGGATCCGGCCCTGGAGCCTCGTGGCGTTGAAGGCGATCTACCTCGCCTTTGACGGCGTGGCCGTGATGCTGATTGCGCTGCTCTTGCGGCGCAAGCACCGCCCCCGCGCCTGGATCGCCATCTACTGGTGGAATCCCCTGTTCATCCTGCAGACCTACAACGGCGTACACATGGACATCCTGCTGGTGCCTTTCCTGCTGGGGGCACTTTGGCTCCATGCTACGGATCGCCCCGCGCGCGCACTTGCGGCCCTGGCAGTGGCCGCGGCGGTCAAGCTCTGGCCCGTGATGCTTGCCCCACTCTTTCTGTGGCCACTGCGGCGGCGGCCGCGCGTCGCGCTGCGTGCGGCCGCTGTATTTGGCCTCGCGTGCCTGAGCCTGCTCGCGCCACTGGCCGTGGCGCTAGCGTTTGGGCGCGACTCCGGATTCGTGGCCTATGGCCAGCGCTGGGAAATGAACGACGCGCTCTACATGATCGTGCCATGGGCCACGGGGAAGGTCGCCGGCATCTTTGGCGAGGTCCCCACCTTCGCAACGCGGCACCTCATTGGTCGGGCGGTGGTGATTGGCGTGGTCGCCACGGTGCTGGCCTGGGTGTTGCGGCGGCAGGCCCCCGGGGAGCGCTGGCTGGCCGGCAGTGCCTTGGCGGTCACAGCGGCCATCTTTCTGGTCAGCCCCACACAGTTTCCCTGGTACTTCGGATGGATGCTTCCGATGCTGGCGCTGCATCCGCGGGTGGCGCTCATGCTGTTGACCATGATGCTGCCCCTGTATTACCTGAAGTTCTACTTCGACGCGCGCGGACAGGTCACCTTCTTCCACTACCGCGTTGTCTGGTTCGAGCATGTGCCGATATGGATAGCGATTCTGCTGGAGGGATGGCGGGACCAGCGGGGACGGCCCGCATGGCCGCGGCCCGGGGGAGACGACTGAATACCGGCGGGCGCGCGCATACCTCCGCATGCACGCGCCCGCGTCGTTCCCCACTAACCGGCGGCACGCCGGATCAGTCGTCTCCGTCTTCTCCCTCCGAACTGGGCGGATTCAGGATGGCGTCGATACGGCCGAAGAGGGCCTGATCGACCAGATCGACATAGGCTTTCTGGCGGGCCTTGCGCGCCGCCGCTTCCGCCTGGCGCGCCGCTTCCTGTTCCTTCAGTTCCTCGAGGCGTTTCGTACTCATGGTCTTCAGTTCTTCGAGCTTCTCCAGTTCGCGTAGCTCCTTGTTCTTCGCGTCGGTGCCGAGTTCCGCAAGGGCATCGGTCAGACCGCCGGCCAAGAGGAAGTCCGCGTACTCCGCGAGCGCGACGCGCAGGGGGTACTCAATAACATCCTTGGTCATGTTGCTCACCAGGACCTGCTCCGCCTTGAGGCGTTGCGCCTTCATCACCGAGATCACTGCGGTTGTGGCGTGCTGGTAGAAGAAGCGCGCATCGAAGGATTCCTGGGCCGCGGCCGAACCCGTCGCCAATGCGGACAGGGCCCGTGCCGTACTCTCCGACCCGGCCACGCTGCCGATACCGCTCGCGATGATCTGCGTGAAGTCAAAGAGGGTGTTCGCGCTCGCGCGCGTATAGTGCAGGTAGTTGTCCTTCATGTCATGGACCCGCTTGGCGATCGTCATGAGATCCCCGAGGATCTCGTTGCGTTCGAGCTTGGCGAGTTCCAAGAGGCCTGCCGCGAGCAGATGCTTCTCTGTATCCTGCGTCACGCCGAGTTGGGTTATACGGTCGATGTCCACCTGAATCGCAGCGAGTTTTGCCTCGTTCGATTTCTCCGCGGCCGCAAGGATGTCATCCTTGATGCCTGAGATCTCTTTTTCGAGATCCTTATACGCCTTGGTGTTTTTCTTGCCGTCGCCCTCCAGTACCTTGCGTTCCGCTTCCTTCAGGGCCAGGCGCGCTTCCAGCGTGGCGAGGCGAAGGGTTTCCTCCCCGGCCTTAATCAGTTCCTGCTGCGCCTGCAACTCGGCCACCAGCTTGTCGCGCCGGTAGGCGGCGTAGTCGTTGTAGCTCAAGTCACTGAAGGCGGTGTCGTGCTTCGGGCCCGGTGTCACGGTCGTTGCCGTGTCGCCCGTCAAAAAGTAAGCCTGGTTGATTCCGCTGAGCTGCGCGTACTTGCGCTCATAGTCCACGATAAACTTGAGGCGGCCCGGCTCACCCGAAGCCGCATCGCCACCTTCCACGGCGGTGTAGTAGGCGACCAGATCCTTCTCCCATTGCGGCAGCGGGTTGCCCGATTCCACTGCCTTCCGCACCGAGGTCGTGGCGCAACCGCTTGCGAGGATCGCCACGCTTGCAAGGCCGCTCAATAGACGCATTCGAAACCCCATCATCATTTGTCCTCCTGGTTTCAATCGGTAGTTACACGGATTCTTCGAGCGAATGCCGCCGATACCATGACCGGCGGCTGTCCGTAGACCAGACAATTTCCACTATCCTAGATTACATACTATTTAAAGTCAACAGCGTTTTAATAGATTTTTTCAATATGAATGAAAACCCGCCAGGATTCCGTTGGCGCAAACACAACTGAAAATATCTTCACTGGTACCTTGAAGTCGCCCTCGGGTTTCGGCATACTTGCCACGCTTGCGGAGCAAGCCAGCGCCGACCTGGACCGCCATGGAAGGGAGACGAGGTATGGCCGAGAAATGTCTGACCCACACCATCCTCGACGCCGACCGGGCACGACTGCACAAGATTCAGGGGGATGGCCAGCGAATCTGAGGCACCATGCGCGCCGTGCAGACCCTGCGCCACCCGCACCAATTCGGCGTTTAAATCACGATCAAAAACCGGAGACAGAACGATGCAGATTGCAGATGCGATGGCGGCGGAACTCGAGATGGAATGCGCGTCAACGCGCAAGTTATTGGAGCGCCTGCCCGCAGACCAGTTCGGCTGGAAGCCGCACGAGAAGTCAATGAGTCTGGGGCAACTCGCCTCGCACGTTGCGGCGGGGTTGCTGTGGATGGACGGCACGATCAATCAGGAGGTACTGGACG
>JAUIKJ010000239.1 GCA_030430835.1 Candidatus Hydrogenedentota bacterium | reverse complement strand
CTTCCTGTGCCGCCGCGCAGCAAGCTCGCGATCCCCCCGCGCCCGAAGAGCGCGCGTGCGCCGCTACGCAATGGATAGGTCTTGGATATATTGCGCGCTTCGATGATCGCCATTAGAGATGGTCCGAAAGCGTGGGCGCGGCGCGCCGGAACACACTGGCGCCGAGCACAAGCGATGATACTGCAAGCAGCGCCGGCCAGATTAGCAACGAAAGGTTTGGCGCGTGCCCGTCCATCAATATCTGGCGATTGGCGGTAATGATGCCGGCCATCGGATTGAGGGAATAGAGGGTCTTGGCCCAGGTCGGCAGCAGCGAACTGTCCTGTACGAGGGGCAATTCATAGAAGATCGGCGAGGCGTAGAAGCCGAAGAGGATGGCCACGCCGACCATGTAGCCGATATCTCGAAAGTGCGCGTGGGCGCAACTCAGCAGGAGTGCAAAGCCGGCGAGCAGCATGATCTGGATGCCAAGCACCAGCAGGAGCCAGGGCAAGGCCAAGAGAGGCAGCACGCCAACGAGGATATACTGCAGCAGCAGCAGCAGCAGCAGGCCGATGAGCAGATTGATCAAGGGGTAGCCCAGCGCCGCGAGCGGCACCACCTCACGCGTGAAGCGGACTTTCTGAACCAGGTTCTGGTTGTCGACCAACGAACCCGTGGCGCTCCGGATGGACTCCGCGGCGAACTGCCAGAAGATCAGGCCGCAGAGGACGCTGATGGCGAAGGGACGCGCCGTGGCCGATGGGTCCACGCCGATCTTGTCCGCCAACACGTAGGAAAACACGAAGGTCAGGATGAGCATCAGGGCGATCGGTTCCAGGATCGCCCAGAGAAATCCCATGGTCGCATAGCGGTAGCGCACGCGGAGGTCTTTCTTCACGAGATCCATGAGCAGTTCCCGGGCCTGGATCAGGTCCGGAACCACCCGCGCGACACTGCGCTCCGCGTTGCTGGAATATACGGGGCCACTCATGAGCCGGGATGGTAGCACCCCGCGCCGGGCTGGCGCCAAGGGGGGCGAACTCAGCCGTCGTTCGATGCGATCACCGACAGGGTTTCCTTGTTAATTTCCTCGATGCTCAGATCCCGGGCGCGGGCGATGCGGTCGAGGCGCTTCTGGAACTGGCCCATCGCGTAGTTCGTGAACTGTTCCTTGGTGACATCGAAGGGAATCGGGTCGTAGACGTCGTAGATCTCGTCAATCATGGCCAGACCGTAGGGCAGCAGGTCGTTCATCGTTTCCTGTACGACGTCCCAGACGTGCGGCTCCTCGCACATCAGGCGGCTCAGGAGATAGACGCCATAGGCAATGTGCCGGCTTTCGTCTAGCTTTAATTTGGCAATGCCCTCGCGCTGTCCGGGGAGGATGCCATGCCGATCCATGATCGTGAAATAGGCGTAGTATCCTGTTTCCGCGAGCATGCCTTCGACGACCATGTTGTATACGGCGGAGGCGCGGCCAAGCGCTTCCGGCGAAGAATCGCTGCGCAGCGCGTTCAGTGCGTTCGGCAAGGCTTCCGAGACGATGTGCGTGTAGCTCGGGCAGGCGTAGTGCGCCAGATCCACGGGCGCCTCGCAAACTTCGGTCAGGAATCGATTGAAAAAGTCGACGTGTTTCGCTTCCTCCCAGAGGAAGGTCGTAAGGTACATTTCCTCTTCGAGCCGTCCCTGATCCGCGATCACGTTGATGAGCGGTAGCAGGTCTTTCGTGACCGCTTCCTCGCCGGCGATGAAGTGCGCGGCGACCCGGAGCAGCATGTCCTGCTGTTGTTCATTGAGGGTGAGCCAGTCCTTGCGGTCCTGGGTGAAATCGATCTCGCTCGGATTCCAGATTCCGTGCTTTTTTGCCAGTTCGAAGAGGCGCATCGGCGGGAGCCCGCGCTGCAATCCGCGTGACGTGGTGCAATAGGTGTCGTGGCTCATGGTCGTGGCTCCCTGCTTCGGTCCGGCGCGGTGGCCGCGGACGGGTTTGCGTTATTCTTCGAGATGCACCTCGAAGACGGGTTTCGGCTTGGCGACTTCTTCGCCTTGCGGCGTGTCATAGATCACGGGGCGATACAGTACCTGAAACGGTCCGTCGCGGCGCTCGTAGAGCCAGTCGCCGAGCAGGGCGATGGACTCTGCCGCGGTTTCGCGGACCGGTAACCAGACATGGGCAAGTGCTTCGCGCAGGACCACGGCGCCCGAGGTGTAGGTCCAGACGACCATATCGAGGTCGCGGCCCAGCATACGTCCGCCCATGCGCACGCCTTCGCGCAGGCTGTGCGCGTCCTGGGCACCGCTGGCGTCGACAACCGCGCTTACGTTGGTGTCGAGCAGGAGCCGGTGAAACTGGTTGGTCAAGTTCTTGGGCGCGAAACTCAATGGCTTGATGAGTGTGGCGTCGTAGGAAAGGCCGGCTTCGTCCAATGCGCGCTTGTAGCCCACGATGCGCTCGATTCCGGGAACATGATGCGGCAGGCCCTGCAGCACGCCGATCCGCGTGTGCCCTTTTTCGATGAGGTACCGGGTGCTGAGGTAGCACGCTTCCTCATAGTCTACGGCACCGGTGCAGGCCTCGGGCAAAGCGGGCAGCCGCGCGAGTGCAACATAGGGCGCGCCGAGGGCATGGATGCGCGCCAGGGTCGTGTCGTTGGGATAAAAGGCGCCGCCGATCACCGATGCGTCGAAACGCTGCTGCCAGATGCCGCGCGCGTAGTCGCGCACGCCGTTCTGTACGGGCGGGTTCATGTCGAAACTGATGAACTTGCCGTGGGTGCCGAAGACCTCGTAGAGCTGGCTGAAGAGCCACGTGAGCAGATCCTGACTCAGGGGGAGCTGGTCGGCGGGCGCACAGAGCATGAAGCCGATGCTGTCACTGGCCTGACGGCGCAGGCTTTGCGCGCCGGAATGCGGGCGGTAGCCGACTTCCTGAATGAAGGCCTCGACCCGTTTTCGGGTCTCTTCGCCCACGCCCTCCTGCTGGTTGACCACGCGGCCCACGGTGCGCGCGGACACACCGAGTTCCCGGGCGATATCATGGATCGTGTAGCGCATAACACCATCCTAACCGAAGCGATGGGCGAAGTAGAAACCGGGTTATCGGGACGCGCCGTGGACGGGGGAGGGGTCGGGCGATGCCGTAACCGCGGTAAGGATACGCGCGAAAATACGTACGGCGAGCGCGTCCTTCGTCATCAGGGGAAGCTCTTCGGCCTCCATGCCGGGGGCAACCAGCCAGGCCTTGTTGGTGTCCGTGCCAAAGCCGGACTCCGCGACGCCGACCTCATTCGCCACCACGAGGTCGAAATTCTTCCGGCTGAGCTTGTCCGTTGCGTTTCGCACGGCGTCGTGCGTTTCGGCCGCGAAACCCACGCTGATCTGGTCCGCGCGTTTCTTCAGGCCGACGTGCCGGGCGATGTCCGGGTTCGGCACGAGCGTCAACGTCAGCACGCTGCCGTCACGCTTGTGCTTCTCCGCCATCGGACGATCGACGCGGTAGTCCGCCACCGCGGCGGCCGCGATGAAGATGTCCGTGTCGTTCCAGCGCGCCTCGACCGCTTCGAGCATCTCCGCGGCGGTTTCGACGTGAATCGACTGGGCATCGCGGGGGAGGGGGGCTTCGTGGGGGCCGGTCACGACCGTTACCTCCGCGCCCTGGCGCAGCGCCTCGAGTGCGAGCGCACGGCCCATCTTGCCCGAGCTGCGGTTGCCAATGAAGCGCACCGGGTCCACAGGCTCATGGTTCGCGCCACTGGTGATTAGCACGCGCTTGCCTGCGAGTGGATGGACGGGATTGAGCAGCACACGCACCCGCTCCAGAATGGCGGCCGGATCAATCAGGCGGCCGGGGCCGACATCGCCACAGGCCAGCGCCCCGGAATCTGGACCCACGAAGTGCGCGCCACGTTCCGTCAACGTCGCGATGTTGGCCTGGGTGGCGGGGTGCGCATACATGTGCATGTTCATCGCCGGGGCGAAGAGCAGCGGCGCGCGCGTGGCGAGCAGCGAGGTCGTGAGCCAGTCGTCGGCGATTCCCTGTGCCGCCTTGGCGATGAGATTGGCAGAGGCCGGGGCGAGGAGAAAGAGGTCGGCCCACCGCGCCACCGCAATGTGTTCGATCTCCGGGTTGGTGGCCTGCCCGAACATGCTGGTGATGGCCGGGTTGCCGGTGATGCCCTCAAGCGAAGCGGCGCCCACGAATTCCTGCGCGGCACCGGTGAGTACCGCGCGGACCGTAGCGCCACCTTCGACCAGCCTCGAGGCCAGTTCACAGGCCTTGTATGCAGCGATCGAACCGGTAATGCCGAGAACGATTTCCTTGTCTGCATACGGCCCGGGCATCGACTTACTCCAGTTCGAGGTAGCCTTCGTCCGGTTCTTCGCCGGTGAAGTAGCCCACTTTCTCGGCCATGATCTCATCAAGCGCGGTAATCGTCGGCTTCTTGCCGTGCAGCATACCGCCGAAGCCATGGCTCTCGTTCTTCGAGATCTGGTTCGCGCGGCTTGCGCCGATGATCACCAGACGGTAGAGGCTGTCGATCTTCCCGGCGAATTCGTCTACGGAAAAGGGTGCGGGCATGGGTTTACTCCTGTCAGGAATCTTGGAGACGGCGCCGCTCGTTGTCCAGAATGGATTTCAACTCGTCGGCGGCCCGATCCAGTTCGTCGTTGATAATGGTGTAGTCATATTCACCCCGTGCGGCCATTTCGTCTGCAGCATTCTGCAACCGCACGCGGATGTCGTTCTCGTCGTTCGCACCGCGCTTTCGGAGGCGGCTCTCCAGTTCTTCGAGGGAAGGGGGCATCAGGAAGATACTGACGATATCCTGGCCTTGCCGGAGCAAATGGCGCATGCCCTGCACATCCAGCTCAAGTATAACATCCTTTCCCGCGGTCAGGCATCTTTCCAGTTCGGAACGCAGGGTGCCGTAGCGGTTGCCATGGACCTCGGCCCACTCGACGAACTCGTCCGCCGCAAGCAACTCGTTGAAGCGGCGCATATCCACGAAATGGTAGTGATCGCCGTCAACTTCACCCGGGCGCGGGGCGCGGGTGGTGACTGAGGTCGCGGTCGTGACGCGGTCGTCGGCCGCGCGCAAGCGGGTGAGCAGGCTGAGCTTGCCCGCACCGGAGGGCGCGGAGAGAACGA
>JAUIKJ010000238.1 GCA_030430835.1 Candidatus Hydrogenedentota bacterium | reverse complement strand
GGTCGCGCTTGTAGGCGTCGATCACCCAGTCGCGGTAGGGCCAGATGCTACGCGTGCGATCCTTCTCGTAGCCGTTCGTGTCGGCATAGCGTGCGGCATCGAGCCAGCGTACGGCCTGGCGCTCGCCGTAGTGCGGCGAGGCAAGTAGCCGCTCGACGAGTTGTTCGTAGGCCTCCGGCGACTCATCGTGGACGAAGGCCTCGATCTCTTCCGGCGTGGGTGGCAGACCGATGAGATCAAGGCTCAGGCGGCGAATCAGGGTGCGCCGATCCGCCTCGGGCGATGGCGTGAGGCCTTCGGCTTCCATCTGCGCGAGAACGAAGCGGTCAATGGCGTTGCGTGGCCAATGCACCTGTGTGACTTCGGGCACGGCCGGGAACACGGGTGCCTGAAAGGCCCAGTGATCCGAATCCGTTGCGGTGCCGGCGCCCGCCTCCTGCCAATGCGCCGGGTCGGCGATCCAGGCGCGAAGGGCCGCGATCTCGTCGTCCGTCAATGGTGCGCCCTTCGGCGGCATACGCACTGCCGGATCCGGCGTGGTGACCCGCTCCAACAGCAGGCTTGCCGCGGGATCGCCCGCCGCCACGGCCGGCTCCCCAGAGTCCCCGCCGAGCAGGATATCCGCGACGGTACTCAAGCGCAGTCCACCCTTGCGGGCTTCGGGACCGTGGCAATCGTAGCAGCGGGATTCCAGCACGGCCTGGGCCTCGGCCGCCCATGCCCCACGCGGCGCGAGGGTGAGCACAAGCAGGGCTATGGGGACGAAACAGCGCATGACATCCACTATAACAAAAGGCCCATTCGTGCGCTAAGCCGCGCGTGCGGAACGCTTTGCCTTGTTTCGGCCCGTGCACTAGAATGGCGCAGCTTGCATGCCCTGAGGACAGGGACATGCGCCAACGCTGGATGGACGGCTTCAGGTGCGGTGTGCGCGTCTCGCGGCCGGGCCGCGAGGCATGCGCAAGCGCATGCACTCCAGCAACGCGCCAACGACGTAGTTCAGGAAATGACCCATGCGTAAAAAGATACGAATCGGCGTGATCGGATGTGGTGCGATCGCGCAGCGGCTGCATATCCCCGATTTCGCACATTGCCCCGAGGCGGAGTTGAGCGCCTTCTGTGACCTCAAGCACGACCGCGCGGATGTGATGGCCGCGGCGTTCGCGCCGGGTGCGGCGGTCTACACCGACTGGAAGAAGCTGGTGAAGGACGCGCAGGTCGACGCGGTGTCCGTGTGCCTGCCGAACGCGCTGCACGGCCCGGTGTCCATTGGTGCGGCACAGGCAGGGAAGCATGTCCTGGTGGAGAAGCCCATGGCGACCAGCGCCGCGGAGGCGCAGAAGATGATCGACGCGGCGAAGAAGGCGAAGGTCGTGCTGATGGTGAACCAGTGTCAGCGGCTCTTCCCCGCACATCGCAAGGCGAAGGAAGTGCTCGACAGCGGTATCCTCGGCAAGGTATTGCACGTCTCCGCGATGTTCGGCCACAGCGGCCCGGAAGCCTGGAGCCCGACGGGGAAGTGGTTTTTCAAGAAGAAAGACGCGCGCTTTGGTGCGATGGCGGACCTGGGCGTACACAAGGCGGATCTGATCCGCTTCCTCACCGGCAAGGAAATCGTGGAGGTGTCGGCCTTTGTCGAGCGCCTCGAAAAAAAGAATTCCGACGTGGACGACAACCTCGCCTCGTGCATCAAGTTCGCCGACGGCACCATCGGCATGCTGGGCGCCTCGTGGACCGCGAAGGGCGGTGGCGCGGATTACACGTATCTGCACTGCGCGAACGGCACGCTGCGGGTCAAGGTTGAGTCGGACCGTCCGCTGGTCGCGGAGTTGGTGAATCCGGAATCGACGATTGTCTTTGACATGCCCGCAGCGCGCAACGACTATGCGGGAAGCTGGGGCCTCGACGCGGGCGGCGGATTTGTGCGCGCGATCCTCGGTAAGGAAGCGCCCTTCTGCACGGGTGAAGAGGGCAAGAAATCGCTCGAGGTGATTCTCGCGGCAGAAAAGGCGGCGCAGACCGGGCGCAGCGTACGGCTTGGCAAGGGGAAGAAATGACGACAGGCACCAGCGATATCCTCACGGTTGAACTTGGCGAGCGCGCCTATCCCATCGTCATTGGGGCGGGCGTGCTGGAAGAATTGCGGACGCTGCTCGACACCGCACACAACAAGGGCACGGTGGGCATCGTGACCGATGCACAGGTCGGCCCGCTCTACGCGGACCGGGTGAAGCGGCTGGTCGTGGACACGGGACGCAGTGTGTCGGTGCATGTTATGCCCGGGGGTGAGAAACACAAGCGCCTCGAACGGATCGAGGAGATCTGCGGCAGTTTCCTCGCCGACGGTCTGGATCGCACCAGCATAATCATCGCGCTGGGCGGCGGGGTGGTCGGTGATATCGCGGGCTTTGCCGCGGCCTGCTTCATGCGCGGGATCCCCTTTATCCAGATCCCCACGACCATCGTCGCGCAGGTGGACTCGAGCGTCGGCGGCAAAACCGGCGTCAACCACCCGCTGAGCAAGAATTCGATCGGCGCCTTCCATCAGCCCGATGCGGTGCTGATCGACATGGCACTACTGCAGACCCTGCCCGACCGCGAGTTGCGTGCGGGACTGGCGGAGGTGATCAAGCACGGGGTAATCGCGGACGCCGATCTCTTCGCCTACATGGAGAACGAGTCCGCGCGGATCCTTGCCAAGGATTCGGAGGCGCTCAAGCGCCCCATCCTCGATTCCTGCCGGATCAAGGCGGGTGTGGTCGCGGCGGACGAAAAGGAACACGGTCTCCGCGCGAACCTGAACTACGGCCACACCTTCGGCCATGCCATCGAAGCGGTGACGAAGTACGAGACCTACCTGCACGGCGAGGCGATTGCGATCGGCATGCACGCCGCCGCATTGCTTGCCCAGGAACTCGGCATGGTGGATGCCGGCTTCGTCGCGCGGCAGCGCGCGTGCATCGCGGCCTATGGCCTACCCACGACCTGGCCCGATCTTCCCGTCGAGGAAACTCTCGCGGCAATGCGCAAGGACAAGAAGGTGCGCTCGGGCACGATGAAGTTTATCCTCGCGGAGGCAATGGGCCGTGTCGTGCAGCGGACCGATGTGCCGGAGGATATCGTGCGCGGGGCACTGGATGCGGTGCGCCGCGACTAGGAGCAGAGAAGATGGCGACATTTGGCGGGGATACGCCCGACAGCTATTACGACGAGGGCCTGACGGCCAGCATGAAGGGCGACCTCGCGCAGGCGGTCGAGTATTTCGAGCGCTGCATCCGCATGGACAACAAGCACGCGGCAGCCTATCACCAGCTCGGAAAATGCTACTACCGCCTGGGCCAGCCGAAGAAAGCGGTGAACCTGCTGGCGCAGGTGATCGCGGTAAAACCGAAGATGATTCCGGCGCGCGTGGACCTCGCCTGGGCGAAGCTGGCCATGGGCAGCACGGCCGAGGCACAGCAGCTCTTCTCGGATATCACGCTGGAGAAGCCGGACAACGCCAAGGCGCTGCTTGGTCTTGCGCAATGTGCCTTCGACGAGGGCCAGTGGGAATCGGCCATGGCCCAGGCGCAGCAGACGGTTCTTATCGGCGGCGCGAACTTCGGCGCGTTTTATCTGCTGGGTCGCGCGGCGAAGTTGGCGGACCGCGCGGAGGTGTATCCGGAAGCGCTCAAGCGCGCGGAAGCGCTGATGGAAAAATCCATCGAGAGCAATCCCGATGCGCCCGAGGGTTATTTCCTGCGGGGCGAGGTGCGCTTCGTGCAGGAGGATTTTTCGAAGGCGCTGGATGATTACCGCGCCGCGGAAGATCGGGCCGAGAGCGCGAAGCACTACTCGGCCTATGGCGAACACTTCACGCGCCTCGACATGATCGCGAAGCGCGGTATCTGTCTGCAGCGGCTCGGCAAGGCCGAAGCGGCGCAGGAAGCGGGCGAGAAACTGCTCAAGGCGGATCCGGAGAACCGTATCGGCCGGATGCTGATCGGAGCCGAAGCCCCCGGAGAATAGCCCGTGAGCGATGTCGACACGCAATTGGTGCGCGAGTACTTCGAACTGCTCCACTATCGCGTGTTGACGCATTGGCAACATGACGCGCATCTCCCCCGGGTGGCCGATGCCGGAACGCTGCTCTTCATCGAACACGCGGAATCGCCCGACTGGGAGACTTCCGAGTTCCTGCTTCGGGCGGCGGACACGCCGCGGCTCCGGCGTGCCATTGTCGAAGTACGCGCCTGGCACGGCGACCGCTTCTATCCTTCCGTCGTGGAGAACAGCGCAACGCTGGCCCACGCGGGATCCAAGGAGGTGCGTCAAGTCGCCGCAACAATCTTCGGCGGCCGCCCGGCGACGAATGTGCTGGTGGTCTCTGAACTACCGAAGACCCGCGAGCAGCGCGATCGCACCTTGGCCCTGCTCCGTGAGCGCGGCATTGAGCACGTGCTGGATTTCCCGACTTTGTTGGGCGATTTGCTGCAGCGCTTGAACCCTCAAGGACAATACGCGCCCTCCCCCACCTTGCAGGCACTGCGCCTCATCAAGCGCTACCACTTCCTGCGCCGTCAGCAATTGGAGTTCAGTTTCCCGGGCGAGGCCCCGCCGCCGGTGCGTCCGGTCCCGATCGCGACGACGCCGGATCCGATGCCGGACGATTCGGAGGCGTAGCACGTGCGACCTGCAGGGCGTCGGCAACCGCCTGCGCGAGGCTGAGCACGTCGATCGGTTTGCGCACAATCGAAGTGATGCCCAACTCCTGATACCGCGCGGTCCGGCTGGTGTCGTCCTCGTGACCCGTGATGAGCATGATCGGGACCTGCTTGTTGAGGCTACGCACCTCGCTGGAAAATCCCAGCCCGGTGAGGTTTGGCATGCTCTGGTCAGTGATGATCAGATCGTAGGCTTCCGGTGTCTTTCGAAACTGCCGTAAGGCTTCGAGCGAATCGCTGTACCCGGCCACGGAGTAGCCCAGCCGCTCGAGGACGACCTCGGCGAAGCCGGTAATCTTTTCCTCGTCATCCACGAAGAGGATGTGCCCGGTACCCGAGGGCATGTTCTCCATGGGCAGCCGCCCGCGCTCGGTACCGGTGCCAAGGCGCGGAAAGTAGAGATCGAAGGTTGTGCCGTTGCCGGGACGGGACGCGACGTTGATCGCGCCCTT
>JAUIKJ010000237.1 GCA_030430835.1 Candidatus Hydrogenedentota bacterium | reverse complement strand
GAGGGTGAAAGCATCCTGCTGGCCCTCGATCTGGCGGGCCTTGGCGCGAGCTCAGGGAGCGCCTGCACGACGGGGAGCCTTGAGCCTTCGCACGTACTGACGGCAATGGGCATCGACGACGATCTGGCGCACGCCATCAAGCTGATGGAAAAGCACAACGCGACCCTCGAGCGGGTCTTCGGCTTTCTCGCGGTGCGCCCGGTGGTGGTTCCGCCGAGAATGGTGCATTCCCGCAAGGGCTCCGGGATGACGCCACGCGCGCGGTCCATCCTGTGGGAAGCGTTCCGGGACGAGGTGGCCGCGCTGGAAGACCTGGCGGGCTGGAATCTCGCGGGCTGGAAGCACGACGCATAACGTCGGTCGGTCAGCGATACGCCGACCGAATTGACCACGCCCCCCGCAATCCCCACAATACCCATTCCTTATCGGGCCAATCATGGGAGCGGGTTTCATGGACAAGGTTTTGGGCGGCGAGATCGTCGCGCGTATGCTGAAGAACGAGGGCGTCGAGAAAGTATTCGGGATTATCGACGGTACCTATTTCGGGTTCTATTCGACCTTGGAGAAGAACGGCATCGAGCTGGTCTCGCCGCGGCACGAGGCCTGCGCCGCCCATATGGCGGGCGCCTACGCGCGGACGACGGGGAAACTCGGCGTCTGCATGGCGAGCAACGGCCCGGGTGTGGCCAACGTGCTGCCGGGCGTGGCGGTGGAGAACGGCGAGGGGAACCGTGTGCTGCTGATCACCAGTTGTCGGCGCGTGGGGATCGCCTATCCGGATCGTGGCGGGACCTTCCAGTACTTCAATCAGGTCGGTGTCATCAAGCCGATGGCGAAGTGGAGCGGCGCGGTGCCCTCCTTCGACCGGATCCCCGAATTCATGAAGCGTGCCTTCCGCACGTCCTGGCAGGGACGTCCCGGCGTGGTGCATGTGGACATCCCGGAGAACCTGCTCAACTCCAAGACGGTAATCGGTCCTCTCCCCCAGCCCTCCAGCTACCGCCGGGTGGAGCCGATCGAGCCCAGTCCGGCCCAGGTGGCCGCGGCGGCGGAATTGCTCGCATCGGCGAAACAGCCTTTGATCCATGCGGGCAGCGGCATCGTACATGCCCGGGCCTTCGAGGAGCTTCAGCGCGTGGCGAATCTCCTGCAGGCGCCGGTGTGCACCAGTTGGGGTGGCCGCGGCGCGGTGTGCGAGAACCAGGACCTGGCGATCCCCATGTGGGATGTGGCGTTGAACAACCAGGTACGCAACGACGCGGATGTGGTTCTTGCGATCGGCACCCGGCTGGGCGAGACGGACTGGTGGGGCAAGGCGCCGAACTGGCGGCTGCCCGCCGAGCAAACGCTGATTCAGGTCGACAACGACGAAGACAACCTGGGGATGAACAAGCTCGCGACGATGCTTGTCCTGGCGGATGCCCAACGTTTCCTCGCGGAACTCGCCGAGGCGCTGGAAGCAAAGAAAGGGAGCATCGAATTGGCATCGCGCACGGCGGCGATTGGCCGCTACCGCGATGCGCGGCAGAAACACCGGGAGAAGCTCGACAAGCAGCTTGCGCCGTCCGAGCCCTTAAACGCCGGCCAGATTGCGCAGACCTGTCAGGACTTCTTCGAGAAAGACGCCATCTTTGTCATGGATGGCGGCAACACGGCGGTCTGGGCCAACTTCTTCCATGAAGCGCGGCATCCGGGCACGCTACTGGCCACGGCGAAATTCGGCATGCTGGGCGCCGGGGTGGCGCAGGCCACGGGCGCTGCGGTGGCCCATCCCGACCGGCAGGTCTACTGCATGATCGGCGACGGCGCGATGGGCTTTAACCAGCAGGAGGTCGAGACGGCAATCCGCAACGGGCTCAAGCCGATCTTCCTGGTGTGTTGCGACAAGCAATGGGGCATGGTGAAAATGAACCAACAGTTCGCCCTGCGCCCGGTGAAGACCCTGCTGAAGAAATCTCTCGGGCCGGACGAAACGATCAATGCGGATTTTCACGAGATCGCCTTCGACAAATTGGCGGAGAGCATGGGTGCGCACGGTGAGCGCGTGAGCGAACTTGGGGCGCTGCGCCCGGCGCTGGAGCGCAGCCTGGCCTCCGGTAAGTGCGCGGTGATCCATATCGACGTGGAGCCGGTCAAGCACATGTGGGCGCCGAGCCTGATCGAATTCAAAAAGATGCACGCCGAACCCAAGGGCAAGTAGGCGTGGGTGTCGACGCGATCCAACTCAACTTCGATCCCTCCAGCCTCTGGTTGCTGAACGGGATTCTCGCCTTGATCATGTTCGGGGTATCGCTCGACCTGAAGTGGAGCGACTTCAAGGCCCTGGCCGTGGCGCCGCGCGGGCCGGTGATCGGTCTGTGCGCACAGTTTGTCCTGCTGCCTGCGCTCACCTTCGGACTCACACGCCTGCTCAATCCTGAGCCGAGCATCGCGTTGGGAATGATTCTGGTCGCCGCCTGCCCTGGCGGCAACCTGTCAAACTTCGTCACCTGGCTTTCCAAGGGCAATGCCGCGCTTTCCGTTTGCATGACTGCAGTGTCGACCGCCGCGGCGATCGTCATGACCCCGCTAAACCTGAGCTTCTGGGGCAGCATGCACCCGGATACCGCCGCGCTCATGAATGCGGTCAGCCTCGATCCGGTGGATGTTCTGCTGACGGTCGGGCTCATCCTGGGCCTCCCGCTGGTGGCGGGCATCGCCTTTGCCCGCCAATTTCCCCGTGCGGCGGCGCGGATGAAAAAGCCCTTCAAGTGGGCCTCCATCGCCTTCTTCCTGACCTTCGTCACCGTTGTGTTCTCCCAGAATTATGCGAACTTTCTCGAGGCGATCGGGGCCATTGCGATCGCCGTGTTTCTCCACAACGCCATGGCCCTCTCGACGGGCTACGGTCTGGCAACCCTGGCGCGGTGTCCGGAGCGTGATCGCCGCGCGGTTGCCATTGAGGTTGGGATTCAGAATTCGGCCCTTGGCCTGACGCTTATTTTCAATTTCTTTGGCGGTCTTGGCGGCATGGCACTGATCGCGGGATGGTGGGGCGTATGGCACATCATTTCGGGCATGAGCCTCGCGGCCTACTGGGCGCGCTTTACGCCCAATGGGATGCTTGACGAATGAGCCCATCACGAAATGTCTTGATTACCGGCGCGGGCGGCTATATCGGTGGTGAGGTGCTGCGCAGGATCTGTGACGACCGGAGGAAGTTCGGCACGGTCATCGCGGCGGACATCCGCCTTCCCGATCTCCGCTTGGACGGTGTGGTCTATGCGGAGGCCGACGTGCGCGACGGGATGATCGCGGAACTCATTGCGACGCATGCCATCGACGCCGTGGTGCATCTGGCCTCGGTGGTAAATCCCGGTGTCGACCGTGCGTTGGCGCACGCAATCGACGTTGATGGAACCCGCAACGTGCTTGATGCCAGCGTCGCGCAGGGCGTGCGGCAGATTATTGTTACCAGCAGCGGGGCGGCCTATGGCTACTATGCTGACAATCCCGCGTGGCTGGACGAGGCCGACGCACTTCGCGGAAACCCCGAGTTCGCGTATTCCGACCACAAGCGCGAGGTGGAAGAATTGCTCGCCGCCTACCGGCACAAGCACCCCGCGTTGCGACAGCTGATCCTTCGTCCGGGCACGGTACTCGGCGCCGCAACGGACAACCAGATTACCAACCTCTTCCACAAGCGCTTCGTCCCCGGTGTTGCGGGGTCCGATACCCCCTTTGTGTTCATCTGGGACCAGGATGTCGTGGCCTGTATTCTCAAGGGACTGCATGAAGATGCGTCCGGGATCTACAATCTCGCAGGCGACGGGACCATGACCCTGCGCGAGATCGCGAAGGCCTGCGGCGGCACCTACCTTGCCATTCCCCCGGTTCTTATCCAGACTGCGCTGGCGCTACTCCAGCGCCTGCGACTTACGCAATACGGGCCGGAACAGGTGAACTTCCTGCGCTACCGGCCGGTATTGGCGAACCGGCGCCTGAAGGAAGAGTTCGGCTATACCCCCCGCAAGACCACGCACGAAGCCTTTGCGTATTACCTGAAGCACTACCGCGCGCGCGGGGCCCGCGATGTTTGATGGGAAAACAGTCGTGATCACGGGTGGGGCCGGCGGCATTGGCGTGGCGCTGGCCCAAAGCTTCGCGGGCGCCGGCGCCCGGATCGCCCTGCTGGATCTGCGCGAAGCGGCCTTGCACGCCGCCGTAGAGCAGCTTCAATCCATGCGGATCCAGGCGCAGCCCTATCCCTGCGACGTCACGGACTACCCGGCCTGCGAGGCGGCCTTCGACGCCATTCGACGCGACCTTGGGGGCACGGATGTCCTCATTAACAATGCCGGCCTCACCCACGTGAGCGCCTTCGCGAAGACCGACGTCCAGGTGTATCGCAGGGTCATGGACGTGAACTTCTTCGGCTCCATGCATTGCACGAAGGCGGCGCTTCCGGATCTCGTTTCGCGTCGCGGTCATATCGCGGTCATGAGCAGTATTGCGGGCATTGCGCCGCTCGCGGCACGCACGGGGTACTGCGCCAGCAAACATGCGCTCCATGGCTTCTTTGACACACTGCGCGCCGAACTTCGCGCCGATGGGGTCACGGTCACGTTGGTTTGCCCCACCTTCACGGCGACCGACTTCGCGGCCCGGGGGCTTGGGAGTGGCGGGGGCACCCTGCAGAACGAACGCGGCACGACCGGTGACCTGAACACCCCGGCGTCCGTCGCCGACGCCACGCGTGCGGGCCTCGCCGCGGGTCGTCGGTTGGTCATCGTCGGGGGCACGGGGAAACTGGGCCACGTCGTCAACCGCATTGCACCGGCGATCTATGAGCGCATGATGCTCAAGCGCTTCGCGGCGGACCTGGAGCGGCAGGACTAATCCCCGTCTTGACGCCTCGGCCACGCCTTTCTATACTCGCCTTGCTCCTACAAGGACCATACGCATCGATTGAGACCGGGCTCCAACTGGGCAGGGATACGCAATGCATCACACGACCGGCAGGCCGATCACGGCCACGCTTCTCGCTCTTCTATCCTTCATCCCGGCGGCGCGCGCAGACGAGGTTCCGCAATTCGTCGATCTCTTCAACGGCAAGGATCTCAGTGGCTGGGTCGACGTGAATACCAGCCCCGATACGTGGCGTGTGAAAGACGGGCTGCTGGTCTGTTCGGGTTT
>JAUIKJ010000236.1 GCA_030430835.1 Candidatus Hydrogenedentota bacterium | reverse complement strand
GCACCGTCTTCGATGGAGGCGAGCACGCTGCTGATGGACTCGTCCTCCGCATGGCCCAGCAGGTCCACAAAGAACACATACTCCCAGGCCTTCTGCTGCGAGGGCCGCGACTCGATGCGGGTGAGGCTGACGTTCTTTTCCGCGAAGGGCAGCAACAGCGAATAGAGCGCGCCGGGCTTGTCCTTGATCGCGATCATGAGCGCGGTCTTGTCGTCGCCCGTCGGTTTCACCATCTGCCGGCCGATCACAAAGAAGCGCGTGAAGTTGTGCGGCTGATCTTCAATCCGCTCGGCGACGAGGTTGAGCTTGTAGGTCTCCGCGGCGAGCCGGCTCGCGATCGCGGCGGCACCCTCTTCCTCCGCGGCGCGGCGCGCGGCCTCTGCCGTACTCGAGGTCTCGATCAGCGTCGCCGCGGGCAGGTTCGCGTGCAGCCAGTTACGGCACTGTAAGAGCGCGTTGTCCTTGGAGTAGACCCGCTTGATCGCCGGCAGCTCGTGCTTGGAAAGCAGGTTCTGGTTCACATGCAGCATCACCTCGTTAATCACCTTGAGGTCGGACTGCACGAAGCGATCCAGCGTATCCCCCACCGAACCGCCGGTGGAACTTTCGATCGGCACCACGCCGTAGTCGATGCGGCCGCGCTCCACCTCGGTGAAGACATCCGCGAAAGAGGCCAGTGGATGGTAGTCAGCGGAAGCGCCGAAGACCTTGAGTGCGGCCATATGGCTGAAGGTATCGCGCGGGCCGAGGAAGGCCACGCTGATCGGCTTCTCCATCGAGCGGATCGCGCTGATGATCTCACCATAGATCGCGCGCACGGCGCGCTCGTCCAGGGGACCGGCGTTCTTGGCGTTCAGCCGCTTGAAGACGGCCTTCTCTCGTTCCGGCACGTAGATCGGCGCGTCGCTGCCCTGCTTGATCCGGCCGATTTCCAGCGCGTGCTTGGCACGCTCGTTCAGCAGTTCCAATATGCGCCCGTCGAGCTCGTCGATCCGGGCGCGGTGTTCATCCAAGGTCACCGCGTGTTCCCTTCCAGTATTTCGATCGGGGCCTGTTTGACCAGCAGCAGCGCTGTGCGGCCCGTGGCGAAACGTACCTTCACCTTCAGTTTGTCGCCGCTGCCCGAGCTGAACATTACTACGCCCATGCCGAACTTTGCATGTCGCACCTTCGTCCCCGTCTTCACGGTCGCCGCTTCGGCCGCGGCCCCACCCACGGGGCGCACACCCATTTTCGCCTTTCTTGGCGTACGCGCCACCGGCACCTTCTCCCCCACCCTTTCGAGGCGATCATAGCCGATCTCGCCAACGAAGCGGGAAAGCTCGCGGCTGTGGTGGGTGCGGCCATAGACCATGCGCGAGCGCGCGGCCGTGAGCGTCAGCCCCTTGCGCGCGCGGGTCATGGCCACGTAGCACAGGCGCCGCTCCTCCTCGACATCGTCGGAGGGGTCGTATTCGCTGCCGAAGGGCAACAGGCCTTCCTCCAGGCCGATCAGGTAGACGTAGTTGAACTCCAGCCCCTTCGCGCTATGGCAGGTCATGAGGGTCACCTGTGGCGCATTGGGGTCCCAGGCGTCCACATCGGAAGACAGGGAAAGCTCCTGCAGAAAATCGATCAGGGTGCCGCCGGATCGCTTGTCGAACTCTTTTGCCGACGCGAGAAATTCATCCAGGATCTCGAGGCGGGTGCGGAAGTCTTTCTCGTCGCTCTGTTGCACGAAGTCGCGATAGCCGGTCCGTTCGAGCAGAAGTTCGACGAGCTTCTCCACCCCGTCGCCCTTGGCCTCGAGGGCAAGGTCATCGATCAAGTTCACAAACTCTGCCGCCGCCTTGCGTGGCCGCGCGGAGAAAGTTTCATCCGTCTCGAGATCGCGCAGCACCTTCAGGATCGGTTCGCGCCGCTCCGCTGCATACTCTTCGAAGCGTTGCAGCGTCGTCCCGCCGATCCCGCGCGCGGGCACGTTGATCACGCGCCGCAGCGATTCGTCATCATTCGGATTGACGAGCAGGCGCAGATAGCCGAGGACGTCTTTGATCTCCTTGCGGCTGTAGAATTTGATGCCGCCCACGACGGTGTAGGGCACGCCCGTGGTTCGAAGCGCTTCTTCCATCAGGCGCGCCTGGCCATTGGTGCGATAGAGTACGGCCACTTCACCGTGCGGCAGCCCGCGCTTGCGCAGGTCGTCCACCACGAAGCGCGCCTCGGCCTCGCCGTCTTCGGCATGGAAAAAGCGAACGGGGTCACTTTCCTTTGACACGGGCTGGAGGGTCTTGCCGAGGCGGTTCACGTTGTTCTGCACAACAAGATTGGCCGCGTCGAGGATCGCCTTTGTGCTGCGGTAGTTCAGCTCGAGCCGACAAACTTCCGCCTGCGGAAAGTCCTCGGCGAAATCGAGAATGTTGTTGATGTCTGCGCCGCGCCAGGAATAGATGCTCTGGTCTTCGTCGCCCACCGCGAAGAGGTTGCCGTGGCCTTGGCTCAGGTGGTGCGCAATGAGGTACTGGGCGCGGTTCGTGTCCTGATACTCGTCGATCAGTACGTGCTTAAAGCGCTGCTGCCACTTCTCCCGCACTTCGGGCACGTCTTCCAGCAACCGCACCATCAGCACAAGCAGGTCATCGAAATCGAGCGCCGAAGCGCGCGACAGTGCATCGTGGTATTGTTTCCACAGTAGCGTGCAGGTTTCTTCAAAGCCCGAACTGATGTCTTCCTCGTCCTCCTCCGGCGTCTTCACCTCCTGCTTCAACCGGCTCACCCAGCTCAGCGCTTCGCGCGGCGACACCTTCTCGTACTTCGTGGGCAGGTCTTTCACCAGCCGCTTCATAAGGCTCAGTTGATCTGAGTCGTCGAAGATCGTGAACTGCTTTGGCCGCCCAAGCTTGTCCATGTCTTGACGCAGCACATACAGCCCAAAGGAGTGGAAGGTCCCCAGCCACGCCGCGACCCGGTCCCGCGCCAGCCGCGCCGCGAAGCGCTCCCGCATCTCCGCCGCCGCCTTGTTCGTAAAGGTCAGCGCCAGCAGGTTGCGTGGATCGATCCCGCGCTCCTCCACCAGCCACGCCAGCCGCTCGATGATGACGCGCGTCTTCCCGGTGCCCGCTCCGGCGAGGACCAGCACGGGGCCATCCGCAGCGGTGGCGGCGGCCGTCTGTTGCTTGTTCAGTTGCAATGATCTACCCCATTCCCGTCACGGAGGCTACGGCATCCTGGATTCCGGCGTGTGCGGGCTGCAGTGAAGTGCGGACTCTACCTTCTGGGTGGTACATGGACAAGCGGGGATGGGCCACGCCGACGCGACGCGAAGCGATTGGGGTCGCGACCGTAGGACCAGATCACCGTATGGGTCAGGGCGATACGCGGGGCCTAGGCCACCTCTTTCGGCAAGCGGAAAGTCACGTCTTCCTGAACGAGTTCCCGCTCTTCTACGGTACAGGGCTCGATGGTGTTCAGGTATTCGATGACTCCCTGTACATGCTTGTCCGGAACCGACGCACCAGAGGTAAGCAGGATGGTCTCGATGCCCTCCAACCATTCCGGCTGGATCATGGACGCGTCCAGGATCAGATGCGCCGGCTTCCCGTGCGACTGCGCGATATCCGCGAGACGTGCGGAGTTCGCGCTTTCGGTGTCGCCGACGACCAGCACGAGGTCCACCTGTGGCGTGAGCGCATTGACCGCCGCCTGGCGGTTCGTCGTCGCGTAACAGATGTCTTCCTTCGGCGGCTTCTGGATATTGGGGAAGCGTTCCTTGAGCGCGTCAATGATAATCTGGCAATCGTTCACGCTCAACGTGGTTTGGGTAATGTACGCGAGATTGTCCGGATCTGGGATATCCAGCTCCGCCACCTCTTCCTTCGTGGTCACGAGCTTGATGTGATTCGGCGCCCAGCCCATCGTGCCGATGGTCTCGTCGTGACCGGTCTCGCCGATCAGGACAATGGTGTAGTCCTTCGACGCGAAACGCCGCGCCTCGTGATGCACCTTCTCCACCAGCGGGCAGGTCGCGTCGATCACTTCGTGATTCAGCGACTTCGCCTTCTCCCAGCGTTCGGGGCCCACGCCGTGTGCGCTGAACAGAAGGTGCGCGCCTTCAGGGACGGTGTCCAGATCCTTGACGAATACCGCGCCCTTATCCGCCAACTCGTTCACCACGTGCTGGTTGTGAACAATGTTGTTGAGGACGTACACCGGCGCGCCGTAGCGATCAAGTGCATGCTCAACGCACTTGATCGCCCGTTCCACACCGGCACAAAAACCACGTGGTTTCGCCAAAATAATCTGCATCATTTTTCCCGACGATAGTTGCGTTGCATCGGGGCGGCCTGATTTAGACGGCCACCCTCTGCCATTATACCCGACAAAAACGCCGCCTTTGCCCCCCATGTCAGGGGCCCCGCAGGACGGGGGATGTGACCCGACAGATAAATCCTCGGGCAATGCGACACACGAGGTTCTACATCCCCTTGTCCCCCTTCAAAGGGGGACAAGAGGCCGTCTCGTCAACATCGCTTCGCAGGAATACACTGCCATCAACGACATGACGATGCCTGTCACCTCAACACGCTAGCGGCCCAGAGACTTCCCGGCCGACTTCAGATTCTCGCAGGCTTCCACGACACGCTTGGCCATGTTCGCGCGGCCTTCCTTCAGCCACGCGCGCGGGTCGTACTTCTTCTTGTTGCCGACTTCGCCTTCGATCTTGAGCACTTCGTCGTAATTGCGGAACATGAAATCCACGACGGGGCGCGTGAAGGCGTACTGCGTATCGGTGTCGACGTTCATCTTGATGACGCCGTAGTTCAGGGTCTCGTGAATTTCCTCGACGGTTGAACCCGATCCGCCATGGAACACCAGGTCGAAGTGTGCTTCCTGGCCGTACTTCGCCACAACGGCGGCCTGGCCTTCCTTAAGAATACTCGGCTTCAACTTTACGTTCCCCGGCTTGTACACGCCGTGCACGTTGCCAAAGGTCGCCGCGAACATGAAACGCGCGCCATCCACCTGGCTGAGCGCCTCGTGGACGGCCACCATATCTTCCGGCGTCGTATAGAGTTTCTCCGCCGGCGCGTCTTCATTGTTCACCCCGTCTTCCTCGCCGCCGACCACCCCGGCTTCGACCTCGAGAATAATCTGGTTTTCCTGGCACAGCTGCAGCAGCGGCACCGCGATGTCCATATTCTCCTTGAGCGGCAGTTCGCTGCCGTCGAACATGTGGCTGT
>JAUIKJ010000235.1 GCA_030430835.1 Candidatus Hydrogenedentota bacterium | reverse complement strand
CCCTCGAGACCCAGAAGAGCGCGGTCTCCGACTTGCGCAATACCCTGCTCACCCTGCGCAACAAGGTGCAGGATTTTCGCCTGCTCAATATCTTCGACAAATTCAGCGCGACCACCAGCGCCGAATCCGTGCTCACCGCGGAGGTCAATTCAGCCTCGCCGGTGACCGGTGCCTTCGATATCGACGTGACCCAGCTGGCGACCGCGACGGTCGCGACCAGCAGCGCCCGCGTCGGGGCATCCATCAACGAGAACACCCCGCTCAGTTCCAGTGGAATCTCGACCGCAGTGGACTCCGGGACGTTCACGATCAACGGGGTGCAGTTCAATCTTGACGCCTCGACCACCAGCCTCAGTATAATTCTGAACCAGATCAACGCCAGTGCGGCGGGCGTGACCGCGACCTATGACGGGGTCTCCGATACGGTTACCTTCGAGAACTCCGCGGCGAACGATACCTCGATCATCAACTTCGGGGCGGGCGCGGATACAAGCAACTTCCTCGCCGCGATCGGCGTGACCCAGGCAACCCAGAGCGTTGGGGGCAACGGTTCCACCGAGGCGACGAGTACCCGCAACCTCGGTGCCATCGACGCAGGCGCGGTATTGAACACCGTAAACTTCGATGCCGGTGCCGTGACCGCCGGCGCATTCTCCATCAATGGCGTCTCCATCAGCATCGACCCGACGACCGACACCCTCTCGGATCTCGTGGAGCGCATCAACAATACCGACGCGGGCGTGTCCGCCAGCTACGACGGCTCGATCGATGGGCTTCGGATCGTGTCCAAGACCTTCGGCAGCCCAACCATCCGCTTCGGCAGCACGGGCGACACGAGCAACTTCCTGACGGTGGCGAACCTCACCGCCGCCACCCAGACGGCCGGCAAGGACTCCCAGTTTACCGTGAACGGCGGCCCCGTGCAGACCCGCAATACGAACACCGTGACCGACGCGATTGGCGGCGTCTCCCTGAATTTCCTGAGCGTCGGCGCCAGCACGGTGTCGATCGGATCCGACGACGACTCGATCGTCGAGGAGGTCAATGAGTTCGTTGCCGCCTTCAATGATTCGGTCAACCAGATTCGAAACTTCGCGGCGGAGAACGGCAACCTGGCCGGCGACGGCAGCATCCGCGCCATCGAGAGTTTTCTGCGCAGCAACATCTTCAACCAGGTGCTCGGCATCGGCGATTTCGAGAGCCTGCTCGACATTGGTATTTCCACCGGCGACGATTTCAGTTCGACCGCATCCGCCAATCTCGAGTTGGACGAAGATGCCTTTCGCAAGGCACTGACGGATGACCGGCTGAACGTCGAGAAGCTCTTCGCGAACGACAGCGAAGAGGGGATTGCCGACGCGCTCTTCGACTTCCTGGACGAGGCGACCAAGGCCACCGGCTACCTGAATCAGCGTTCGAAGGCGAACGGAACGATCGACGAACAGATTCAGAGCCTGAACGATCAGATCACGCGTCTCGAAGATCGCATTTCACTCAAGGAAGTGCGGCTGCGACGCCAGTTTACCCAGCTTGAACAACTCTCGGCCGGGTTTCAGAATCAAAGCGCCGCCCTTGGGGCCCTGGGCGGCGGCGTGTCATTCTTCTAGGCGATCAACACACGGGGAATTATTGCGATGTCATCTGCCGCCGGAAAACTGAATGCCTACACCAAGGTCGACGTGGAGACCGCCTCCCAAGGCAAGCTGATCGTCATGCTCTTCAATGGCGCGATAAAGCGGGCCGAGGAAGCCAAACGCCAGCTCGAGCGCGGCCGCCGCGAGGAGGTGCACCATAACCTTATTCGTGCACAGGAGATCATCGCGGAACTGCGCGGTGCCTTGAACATGAAGGCCGGCAGCATCGCCAACAACCTCGATCGCATCTACGAGTATTTTCAGCACCTGCTGGTCACGGCAAACATCCGCAAGGAAACCGAGCCGATCGATGAGTGCATCGGACTGATGACGGACATTCGCGACACCTGGCAGGAAGTCTTCGCGAAGGTTGCCGAAGAAGACGCCGCCAAGCCCGCGCCGCAGGTAAACCACCACGGTGCGGCGGTTCTGAACATCCAGGGCTAATCCCTCTCCGGCGAGATCACGGGTGGCGCGAACAGCGTCACCCGTTTTTCGTGAATTGCACTCGGAACGCCGCTCGTATAGTGTGCTGCCCTGAGGGGGCGCATCGCCCCGAAACGGGGAACGCTTGGGAAGAACTATGGCCGAAGTGCGACGATTTCTTGCTTTTGACCTGGGCGCGGAAAGTGGCCGCGCAGTGCTGGGGACCCTCGAAGACGGGCGCATCGCCCTGGAAGTAATCCACCGTTTCCGTACCGAGGGCGTGGTCATGCTGGGCACCCGCCAATGGGACCTCGCACGAATTTACGAAGAGATGTGCGCGGGCCTCGCCATCTGTGCCCGCGACTACACCGCGCGTCTCGACGGCATCGGCGTGGACACCTGGGGTGTGGATTTTGGCCTCATTGCCGCCGATGGATCGGTGCTCGGCAATCCGGTGCACTACCGCGACAAGCGCAACGAGGGCATGCAGGATGCCGCCTTCGCCAAGATGCCGCGTGAAGAGATCTATCGCCGCACCGGTATCCAGTTTCTACCCTTCAATACCTGCTACCAACTGCTGAGTCTGGTGGAGAACGACTCGCCTTTTCTGAAGGCCGCGGACAGCATGCTCATGATGGGCGATTTGCTCGGCTATCTCCTGAGCGGTAGGCGTGCCTGCGAATACACGAATGCCTCCACCACCCAACTGCTCGATCCCGCGGCCCGCGATTGGGACGACGAGCTGATAGCGCAGCTCGGACTTCCCCGTACGCTCCTGCCGGAGATCGTGCCGCCGGGAACCGTACTCGGTCCGATCCTGCCGGAACTCGCCGCGCAGACCGGGATCGATCCATCTACCCCGATCATCGCGCCGGCCACCCACGATACGGGCTCTGCCGTGGCGGCCGTGCCGGTGAGCGGCGACGCGCCCTGGGCCTACCTCTCCAGTGGCACCTGGTCCCTGCTGGGCGCGGAGATCGACGCGCCCTGTGTGAACGAGGCCAGCCTGCGATACGAGTTCACCAACGAGGGCGGGGTCGATCACACCATCCGCTTCCTGAAGAATATCTTCGGGCTTTGGCTGGTGCAGGAGTGCCGGCGCGCCTGGGAACGCGACGGTGAATCGCTCAACTACGAAGCCATGGCGGCCGAGGCCGCGGCCGCCACGCCCTTCGCGGCTATCTTCGACGTGGATGACCCGCGCCTGCTGGCGCCCGAGGACATGCCGGAAACGATCTGCACGCTCTCCCGCGAAGCCGGCTGCACGCCCCCCGCCACGCGCGGTGCGATCATTCGCGCGGCGCTCGAGAGCCTGGCGCTCAAGTACCGGCGTACCCTGCATGCACTCGACGAGGTGTTGGGCCGCAAGTCGGAAGTGTTGCATATCATCGGTGGTGGCGTGCAGAACCGCCTGCTCTGCCAGATGACGGCGGATGCCTGTGGCGTGCCGGTGGTCGCTGGGCCGATCGAAGCGACGGCCCTCGGGAATATCGGCGTGCAGGCGATTGCCGCCGGCGCCGTATCCTCGCTCGCAGAGATGCGCGAAGTCATCGCCGACTCGGTTTCTCCCGTACACTACACCCCGCAAGATACGAGGATGTGGGATGAGCTCGACGCCTCCTAGCCTGGACTCTGAATCCATCGCGCCGACCGCGCCGCCAAATCACGCCGCGCCGCGGATACTGATTGTGGACGACGACGCCCTGGTGCGCCGCGGCCTCGCGACCTACCTGTCCGACAGCGGCTACGTGGTGATCGAAGCCGAGGACGGCGAGGCCGGGCTGGAGCGTATCCGCAGTGCACCGCCGGACCTCGTCCTCAGCGATCTGCGCATGCCCAGCATGGACGGCCTGGAATTGCTCGACCACGCGGTGCGCGAGCGGCCGGGCATGCCCTTTATCGTCGTGACCGGACAAGGCGTGATGCAGGATGTCATCACGGCGCTGCGCAAAGGGGCCTGGGATTTTATCGCCAAGCCCGTGACCGAAATGGCGGTACTGGAGCACGCGCTCAAGAAGGCGCTCGCCACCGCGGCGTTGCTGGAAGAGAATCGCCTCTACCGGCAGCAGCTCGAAGCACAGGTTGAATCGACCCAGCACCGCTTGCGTGCGAACCAAGCCCAACTACGGTCCGTCATTGCATCCTTCCACGAAGCCTTCGTGCTTGTAATCGACGATCACGACAAAGTCGCGGCGGTGCTGGGGCCGCCGCATCTTGCCGAATACTATGGCCTCTCGCTCGAAGACGCCAAGGCCGTCAATGTGCTGGATCGCCTGGAACCGAACCATGCACAGGCGCTGCTGGAAGCGGTGCACGCGGTGCGCACCACCGGCGACGCCCAGATCCGGGAAGTGCCTATCGCCCTGTCGACCGGCGATTTCTACCTCGAGTTCACGATATCGCGGATGCGCGACGAGAACGACCGCATGACCGGGGTGCAGGCCTTTGTGCGCGACATCACCCGGCGCAAGACGGCCGAGGCCGAGACCCTGCGTCTCGAGGCCCAGTTGCGCCAATCCCAGAAACTGGAGGCGATCGGCGCGCTTGCCGGCGGCATTGCGCATGACTTCAACAACATCCTCTCGGTCATCATCGGCTATACGCACATGGCGATTCAGGACAGCCGCGAGAATCCGGCGGTACAGACGGCGCTCGACGAAGTCTATGCCGCGGCCAACCGTGCCGCCGGATTGATTCGTCAGATCCTCACCTTCAGCCGCCGCGGCGTCGCCAAGAAAGGCGAGTTGCAGGTGGCGCCCATCGCGAAAGAAGCGGTCAAGATGCTTCGCGCAACCCTGCCGTCGACGGTCGACTTTGAGGTGGAAATCGATCCGCAATGTGGCGCCATCTTCGGCGACCCAACCGAACTGAACCAGGTAATCCTGAACCTCGGCGTCAACGCGTACCACGCCATGCGCGAAGCGGAACACGGTCGACTGGGTATTTTCCTGAAGCGCACCCACGTAGACGAAGAACTGCCCACCGGCACGGCTGTCCTTCAGCCCGGCGACTATGTTCACCTGCAGGTTGCGGACTCCGGGTGCGGCATGCCACCGGATACCATAGAACACATTTTCGAGCCCTTCTTCACCACCAAGCCCGTCGGCGAAGGGACCGGAATGGGACTCGCCACGGTCCACGGAATCGTCACCGGATCCAAGGGC
>JAUIKJ010000234.1 GCA_030430835.1 Candidatus Hydrogenedentota bacterium | reverse complement strand
GAAATGCGCGACCGCCACGAGCAGCAGAAAGGTATAGATCGCAAAGGCCATGTACGGGCTTTGCACATAGAAGGCCACCCCGAGCAGGGCGGCGGGCAAGATGAACCAGATGGCGTTACGTTTCATGGAAGGTTGACCGAGCTGCGGCATGAAAGCAGTTTCACGCACCGAATCTCCTCGAAGAACAGAAAGTCACTTGTCGCACCGTTCAGGCCACGGCCGTCATGCCCGCGAACGCGGGCATGACGAAAATTGAGCGTTGCGTGAATCAATCGAATCGTGTGTGCGATCTTGAAAGTTTCTCATCTCCGCTACGCCTTCGCGGCTTCCGCCTTCGGGTAATTCGGCGAGAGCTTAATCGACTCCGGCCGCGGCACGAGCTTGCCGTTCTTCACCCACTTTTCACCACGCGGCTCCAGATAGCCGGTGAGATGGCCACGCCATTGCTGGAGCAACTTTGTGTGCGCCGTGTCGCCGGCGAGGTCGGTGGTTTCGCCGGGGTCAGTGCTGAGGTCGAAGAGTTGTTCCTCGCCGTCGAGGGCGTGGTAGATGTATTTGGTCTTGCCGTCGGTGGCGGCGCTCCAGTGGTTGTTCTTGCCGTAACAGACATCGTGCTCAAGGTCGATGAAGGCGCGCCAGTCCGACGCCTTGCCGCGGATAGGATCGAGCAGGCTCCTGCCGGTGACCGCCTCGGGGGTTTCCGCTTCGGCGGCGTCGAGGAAGGTGGGCAGGATGTCGCGGATCTCGCAGGGGTGATCGAGCACCTGCCCGCGCTTGCCGGCGGACATCCCCTCGGGCCAACGGACGAGCATGGGGATGCGCGACGAGGCCTCGTAGGCGTAGGTCTTGCGCCAGAGATGGTGGTCGCCGGTCATGTCGCCGTGGTCGGAGGTGAAGAGGATCAGCGTGTTCTCCAGCATCCCGCGCTCTTCGAGCACCTCGAGGATGCGGCCGATCTGGTCGTCGATGAAGGAGATGTTGCCGTAGTAGCCCTGCCGCGAATGGCGCACCTGCTCCGCGCCGAGGTCGCCGTGCCAGATGTTGTTCGAGTCGTCGCTGCGTTCCTTGAAGCGCTCCGCCCACTTCCCCACGCTCGCCTTCGGCAGCTCGACGTCTTCGTAGTGATCCATCCACCGCTTTGGCCCGTCGAAGGGACTGTGCGGGCGCGCGAAGGAAACCTTGAGGAAGAAGGGTTCGGGCTGGTTGTAGGTCTTCAGGAAATTCTCGGCGACCATACCCGTCCATCGCGTGGGGTGCAGTTCTTCGGGCAGCGCGTAGGTCGCGGCGCGGTAATCGTTGAAGCCGATGCCGGTGGCATCGGGGTCGAGGTTCGGTGCGACGGAGGCGAACCAGGCGCGGTAGTCGCTGATGAAGTCCTCGGACTCCACGCGGCCAGACTCGTCGAGGATGGTCTTGTGGAAACCGTGCAACGCGCGCTGGTGTCGCCAATGCATCTTGCCAATACCGAGGGTGTAGTAGCCCGCGTCGCGGAGGAGTTGCGGCATCTCGACAGAATACTTCGGCGCGACGCGGTAGTAGCCGAGCATGCCGTGGCTCCAGGGGTCCATGCCGGTGAGGAGCGCGGCGCGCGCGGGGGTACAACTGGGGGTGGAGGTATAGGCGCAGCGGAAGCGCGCGCCTTCCTTCGCGATGCGGTCAAGGTTGGGGGTTTGAATTGCCGGGTTCCCGTCCATGCCCAGGCAGTCGCCGCGCTGCTGGTCGGTCATGAGAAAGAGGATGTTCGGCTTGCGCGTCGGCGTACCTGCCGCGGCCCGGGACGACGCGCCGAGAGCGGCGCCCGCCGCGGCCGAAGCGGCGGTGGACATTAGGAAGGTGCGGCGATTGATCGTGCTCATGAGGACCTCCAAGGTGTCCCTGCATCATAACGCAGCCGCCAGGGAGACCCAAGCACTCTACGGTACCAGTCACCCTGGGACCGCCGGGCGCAGGCGTTCGAGCATCATCGCTCCTTGCTGATTGCCCAACACAAACGCACCGCTGGCAATGTTCCGTCCCATCCGTTACACTGGCGGGGTACGGTCGTTGATTGCCCCGCAATGCGCAGTTAACACAGAAATCCGTCCGATTTCCGGCGGGTGGCGATGCCCCCGCACACCAGTCAGGGCCAGCAGGCCAGACGCCCCGGGCGTCTTCCAGCGCGGGGCAGGACCGAGGGCGGAACAATCCGAGGGCAGGATTTCATGCATCCCAAAAGCATTTTGACCCGCCGTGTTTGGCCGCTGGCCTGCATGATGATCGCATTCGCGGTGGCGCTCTCCGCCTGCAGCAGCGGCGGCAACGCGCCGGGCGAGACGACACTCGAGCGCATTCAGCGCGAGGGCACGGTCCGCGTCGGCTTTGCGAATGAGGCGCCCTACGCCTACCTCGACACGGCAAGCGGTGAACTTACGGGAGAGGCGCCCGAGGTGCTCCGCCATGTCCTGGCACAACTGGGGGTGACCAAGGTCGAAGGCGTGCTGACGGAATTCGGCTCGCTCATCCCCGGCCTGAAGGCGGGACGCTTCGACATCATCGCCGCCGGCATGTACATCACGCCGAAACGATGTGAGCAGGCCCTCTTCACCAACCCGACCTACAGCGTGGGTGAGGCCTTCGCCGTTGCAAAGGGCAACCCGAAGGAACTGCACAGCTACGCCGATATCCGCGAACATGCCGACGCAAGGATCGGCGTGGTCGCCGGTGCCGTGGAGCAGGGCTATGCGAAGGAACTGGGGATTCCCGCGGATCGTGTGGTGGTCTTCCCCGATGCGCCGAGCGCGCTCGAAGGTCTCCGCGCCGGGCGCGTAGATGCCTATGCCGGCACGGCGCTGACCGTGCAGGATCTATTGAACAAGTCCGGTGGCGACAAGCTCGAGCGCGCAGACCCCTTCGAAGATCCAGTCATCGATGGCGAAGTCATGCGGGGCTATGGCGCCTATGTGCTGCGTCAGGAAGACATCGCACTGGAGGCGGCCATCAATGAGCGCCTCGCCGAGTTCATCGGTTCCGCGGAACACCGCGAAACCGTCGCGCCCTTCAACTTCACGGAACAGGAACTGCCGGGCGACAAGACGGCAGCCGAGTTGTGCGGCCTTTGATGGAGCAACGCACACGGTGATACTGCTGGAGTATGCGCCCCTGCTCCTGCGGGGGCTCGGGCTGACGGTGCTGATTACCGTGGCGTCCGCGATGCTCGCGCTGGCCATCGCCTTCCCCGCGGGCCTCGCGCGCCGCGCGCCGTGGTGGCCGCTGCGCGCGCTGGCGGCGACCTATGTCGAAGTATTTCGCGGCACCTCAGCGCTGGTCCAATTGTTCTGGGTCTACTTCGCGCTGCCGCTGGTCGGTATCCATCTCTCCGCGCTCGCCGCAGGCATCGTGGTGCTCGGCCTGAACATCGGCGCCTACGGCGCGGAGGTTGTGCGCGGTGCGGTGCAGGCCGTGCCGCCCGGGCAATACGAAGCCGCGACGGCGCTCAACCTCACCCCCTGGCAACGCCTCCGCCTCATCATCGTGCCGCAGGCGCTTCCCGCCATGGTGCCGCCCTGGGGCAATCTCTTCATCGAGTTGCTCAAAGGTACCGCGCTGGTCAGCCTGATCACGCTGCATGAGTTGACCTTCCAGGGCCAGCTCATCCGCGACGAAACCTTGCGCACCGCTGAGGTCTACGTCGCGGTCCTGGTGCTCTACTTCCTGGTCGCGCAGGCCATGGGCCTCGCCATGCGCCGCATAGAGCGCCTCCTCTGGGCGCGGCGCGGGGAGCATCCGCACCATGTTTGACTGGGGCTATGCGACAGAAGTCTTCCCGCAACTGATTGTGGCCATGCGCGTCACCATCGCCGCGGCCCTCGGCGGCATGGGCATCGCCCTGGTCCTCGGGCTGGTGTGGGCCGTATTGCGTCGCTTGCCGTGGCGGCCCGCCGCCCTCGCCGCGACCTGGTTCGTCGAGTTCGTACGCAGCACGCCGCTCCTGGTGCAACTCTATTTCTTCTTCTACCTGCTGCCGGACTACGGCCTACGCATGTCCGCCTTCGTCACCGGCGTGCTCGCGCTCGGACTCCACTACAGCGCCTACACCGCCGAGGTCTACCGTGCGGGGATCGACGGGGTGCCCCGGGGCCAATGGGAAGCCGCCCGTGCGCTGAACCTCTCCCCCGCCACGACCTTCTTCCGCGTGGTCTTGCCGCAGGCGATCCCGCCGATCCTGCCCGCACTGGGCAACTACCTGATCGCCATGTTCAAGGAAACGCCCCTGCTCTCGGCCATTACCGTTATCGAGGTCTTGGGCACGGCAAAAAACCTGGGCTCCGAAAACTTCCGCTACCTCGAGCCCGTGACCATCGTCGGCGGCCTCTTCCTCGCCGTCAGCCTGGTCGCATCGCAGGGCGTACGCCGCCTGGAACGCCGCATTAACCCGGAGACTGCACGCCCATGAGCGAGCCGATCATTCGTGTCCGAGCGCTGGAGAAGCGCTACGGCGACCTGCCGGTCCTCCGCAAGTTGGACCTCGACATTGCCCCGGGGGAGAAGGCCGCGATCATCGGCCCCAGCGGATCAGGAAAATCCACACTCCTCCGTCTGCTCATGACCCTGGAGAAACCGAGCGGCGGCACCATCGAGATCTGCGGCGACAAGCTCTGGCAGGAAACCCGAAACGGCAAGGAAGTCCCCGCGAGCACGAAACATGTCCGCAAAGTGCGGATGAACGTGGGCATGGTCTTTCAGCACTTCAATCTCTTCCCACACATGACCGCGCTGCAGAATGTGACCCTGGCACCGACGCAGGTGTTGGGGCTGGACAAGGCGGCGACAACCGCACTCGGCATGGAACTGCTGGAAAAGGTGGGCCTGGGCGACAAGGTCGACGCGCGCCCGGCCCAGTTGTCTGGCGGCCAGAAACAGCGCGTGGCCATCGCACGGGCGATGGCGATGCACCCGAAGATCATGCTCTTCGACGAAGTGACCTCTGCCCTGGATCCGGAACTGGTCGGCGAGGTGCTCAGTGTCTTGCGCGACCTGGCGCATGAGCGCGACATGACGATGCTGTTGGTCACCCACGAGATGCGCTTCGCCCGGGAAATCGCGGACCGCGTCCTCTTTTTCGACGAGGGCGTCATTCTGGAAGAAGGCCCGCCCGACACCATTTTTACCGCCCCCGCGAATGAACGTACACAGCAGTTCCTCCGGTCGGTGCTCGAAAGTTAGGGGCGTTGGCCGCGCCACGCAGAATCCGGTAGACTA
>JAUIKJ010000233.1 GCA_030430835.1 Candidatus Hydrogenedentota bacterium | reverse complement strand
AATACGCGTCACACATGAAGCACCTGAGCGTGCTGCCGATTTATGGCGGAGGCGACTATGGTGCACAGTTTCGTGCGCTGGATCGCGGGGTGCACATTATCGTGGGGACGCCGGGGCGCGTGATGGACCATATTCGACGCGGGTCACTTGTACTTGAAGATCTCCGGGTGCTGGTGCTGGACGAGGCGGACGAGATGCTGCGCATGGGCTTCATCGACGACGTGACGTGGGTGATTGAGCAGACCCCGGCCGACCGGCAGATCGCGCTCTTCTCCGCCACCATGCCGGCGCCGATTCGGAAGATCGCGAACAAGCACCTGCGCTCGCCCGAGGAGATTATGATTGAGGTGAAGACGACGACGGCGGACACGATCCACCAGCGATACTGGATGGTGGGGCACGCGCACAAACTGGACGCGCTGACCCGCATTCTCGATTTCGAAGACTTTGATGCGGTGCTTGTTTTCGTGAAGACCAAGATTGCCACCGTGATTCTGGCAGAGAAACTGGAGGCGCGCGGACATGCCTGCGCGCCCCTTAACGGCGACGTGCCCCAGGCACAGCGCGAGCGGACCGTGGCCAACCTGAAGAAGGGTAAGGTCGATATCGTGATCGCGACCGACGTGGCGGCGCGCGGGCTGGACGTGGACCGCATCAGCCATGTCATCAACTACGATATCCCCTACGATACCGAGTCCTACGTGCACCGTGTTGGGCGCACCGGCCGGGCCGGCCGCAAGGGCGAAGCGATCCTCTTCGTATCACCGCGTGAGCGGGGGATGCTGGCGGCCATTGAACGCGCCACACGCCAGAAGATTGAAGCGCTGAAGATGCCGTCGACCGACGACATCAACGATCGCCGGGTGGCGCAGTTTAAGCAGCGGATTAGCGATACCATTGCGAAAGAAGACTTGGGCATCTTTCCGCAGATCGTGGAGCAATACACCCAGGAGCACGATTGCTCGCCACTCGAAGTGGCAGCCGCGCTCGCCCGGCTGTTGCAGGGCGACGAGCCCCTCCTGCTCCAGCCGACCGGCCCCGCGCAACGGGCGCATGGTGATGCGCCGGGATGGCCGGCGGCTCCGGCGCGGTCCGACAAGCGCAAGCCGCGAAAGCAGAAGGGACTGGCGATCCAGCGCGAGCACTACCGGCTTGAGGTGGGGCAGGTTCATGGTGCGACACCTGGCGCCATCGTGGGTGCGATCGCGAACGAGTGCGGGCTGGAAGGCAAGTACATCGGGCAGATCGACATTCATGAGGACTATACCATCGTCGATCTTCCGACGATGCCGGCCGACATTTTTCAACAACTCAAGCGCGTTCGCGTAGCGGGGCAGCAGCTGCAGGTATCGCAGATAGCGGCGGATGACCGTCCGGCGTCTCCCAAGCGCAACACGCCAGCGGCGAAGGCCAAATTCGGCGGTAAGAAACGCCGGCCGGGACCAGGCCGCAAAGCGGCAGGCGCCCCCAAACGCACGAAGAGCAAGAAGGACAAAGGCAAAGGCAAAGGCAAAGGCAGGTAGGCTGCGCCTTCCTTACACGGCCACCAGTACCTCCATCAGGGCGCGCGCGGCTTCGAGGGGATTGCTCCCTTCGGAGAGGCGGTACTGGAGGCCGGGCTTGTTCTTGTCCCAGGTGAGTTCGATGGCCTTGCCGAAGTGGTGGCGGAGCTCGGTCTGGAGGTCTTCGTCGGGCGCGCGGCCGGGGGCAAAGGCGGCGGAGATGCCGCTCTTGCCGGCGGCGAGCGCGGACAGGCCGGCCTCGCCGGCGAGCGCCCGGATGCGCATGATTTCCAGCAGGCGTTGCACCGGCATCGGGGGTGCGCCGAAACGATCGCGCATCTCATCGCGCAGTTCGTCGACCTCGTCCGTATCCGCGACACCCGAGATGCGGCGGTAGAGGGTCATTTTCTGCATGGCCGTGGGGACGTAGTCATCGGGAATGAAGGCGTCCGCCGTAATCTCGAAGGGCGGGAGGGCACGCTTGCGCACGGGCTCGCCTCGGTGCTCGGCCACGGCCTCGGCAATGAGTTCGCGGTAGGTCTCGTAGCCGACTGAGGCGATGTGGCCGCTCTGTTCGCCGCCGAGCAGGTTGCCGGCCCCGCGGATCTCGAGGTCGCGCATGGCAATACGGAAACCGGATCCAAGATTCGAGAATTCTTCGAGGGCCTTGAGGCGTTGTTGTGCGTCTTCCGTCAGGGCGCGATCACCGGGTACGAGCAGATAGGCGAAGGCGCGGTGTTTGTAGCGGCCGACACGGCCGCGGATCTGGTAGAGCTCACTCAGGCCGAAGTGATCCGCGCGGTCGATGATGATCGTGTTCGCGTTGGGGATGTCGATGCCGGAGCCGATAATCGTCGTGCAGACGAGCACATTCACCTTCTTGTCGATGAAGGCGGTCATCACGTCTTCGAGGTCGTGCTTGGCCATTTGGCCGTGGCCGACGGCGACACGTGCGCGGGGCACCAGCCGGCGGATCATGTCCGCGATCTGGCCGATGGTCTGCACGCGGTTGTGCAGGAAGAAGGCCTGGCCCTCACGATCGAGTTCGCGCTCGATGGCTTCGCGGATCAGGTTCTCATCCCAGGCTTCGACACAGGTATGAATCGGCAGGCGGTCGTTCGGTGCGGTGTTGATCACGCTCATATCGCGCACGCCGATCAGTGAAAAATGCAGTGTGCGCGGGATGGGGGTGGCGGACATCGCCAGCGCGTCGACGTGATGGCGCAGCTGTTTCAGGCGCTCCTTGTGCTGCACACCGAAGCGTTGCTCTTCGTCGACGATGATCAGGCCGAGATTCTTGAACTGGATGTCCTTCGACACGAGACGGTGCGTGCCGACGACGATATCGACCTCCCCGCTCTTCAGGCGTTCCACGGTGGCTTTCTGTTCCTTCGCGGTGCGAAAGCGGTTGAGCAGTTCGATGGTGACCGGGAAATCCGCCATGCGTTCGCAGAAGGTGGCGTAATGCTGCTGTGTGAGCACCGTGGTCGGCGCGAGGACGGCAACCTGCTTGCCACCATTAACCGCCTTGAAGGCCGCGCGCAATGCGACTTCCGTCTTGCCATAGCCCACGTCGCCGCAGAGCAGCCGATCCATCGGGCGCGACGACTCCATGTCCCGCTTCACGTCCGTGATGGCACGGAGCTGATCCGGGGTTTCATCGTATTGGAAGGACTCCTCAAACTCGCGTTGCCACGGAGTGTCCGGGGGATAGGCATGTCCCTGCGCGGCTTCGCGGGCGGCATAGAGCTTCACCAATTCCTCTGTGAGGTCCTTGACCGCTTTCTTGACCTTCGCCTTCGAGCGCGCCCAGGTGGATCCGCCGACCTTGTCCACCGTGGGGACGGCGCCCTCTCCTGCCACATACTTCTGCACCTGATCGATGTGGGTGACGGGCACGTAGACCGTATCACCGCCGCGGTACTGCACCGCCATGAAGTCGCCGGAGCGCCCTTCGAAGCGGCGTAGACCGAGGTAATGGCCGATGCCATGTTCGGCGTGTACGATGTAGTCGCCGCTCTTGAGGTCGCTGAACTGGGTAATGGCCTGGCCCGCTTCGAAGCGGCGGCGCGTGCGGCGCACATAGTGCCGGCCGAACATCTCCTTCTCACTGAGTACCACCAGTTTGTCCTGCGGCGAGGCGAAGCCTGCGCGGATACGGCCGATGTCGATGCTCAGTTTCAGTGTGTCCTGGCCAAGACGATAGCCCCGCTCCTCCAGCAGTTCATGCAGGCGGCGGCGCTCACCGGAGTTCACGCAGAGCAGTTGTACCGCGTAGTCGTCGCGAATCCACGCGTCCAGTTGTTCCCAGAAGTCGCTGGTATGCCCCGCCCATCCGCTGATGGAATTCATCGGCGTCGTGACCCGGACGACGCCCGCCGACTTTGCGGGCGCCACTTGCGCCAGCGCCAGCCGGCGGAACTTGTTCAGCCGGTTTTCCGTCTCGTCCCAGTCCATGTAGTAGGGGCTGTCAGTAAAGCGGTTTGCCAGATTCTGTCCTTCCTCCCCGATTGCGAGTGGTTCATCGAAGACGATCACCGTGCCTTTCGCACAGTAGTCGGTGAGCACGGTCACGGTCTGGTGCTTGTGCGTGGCGTCGGCGAGCAGGGCCTTCTCCGATCGTGGAAGGATCCGCATCTCCTCGGCGGCGTCGATACTCCGTTGGGTCTCCGGCTCGAAGCGGCGGATCGATTCCAGTTCGTCGCCAAAGAACTCCAGACGGAAGGGCAGTTCACTGGAGATCGGGAAGATATCGACGATGCCGCCGCGGACACTGACGTCGCCGCGGTTCTCGACCATGACCTCGCGGGTGTAGCCCATCTTGATGAGCCGTTCGAGCAGGGTCTCCAGCGAGAACTCTTCCCCCGCGCGCAGCGTGAGCGCGTCGCCCAGCAGCCGCTTGCGGTCCGGCGTGTACTGCATGTAGGCGCGGAGTGGCAGCACAACATGCAGGGTCTCGCCTTTCTCCGTGGCTTCCGTCAGGCGTTGAAGCGTGTTCATCCGCTCCGCGACGATGTCGTCGGCAGGGTCCATCGTGTCCGAGGGCAATACTTCCCACGCGGGGAAGAGGGCCGCGTTGTCTTCGCCGGCGAAGGTGCAGAGATCGTCGTAGATCGCTTCGGCTTCGATGCGTCCCGGCGCGATGATGACGAGCGACGTGTCCAGCGCCTCCGCAGTCTGGACGGCGAGCAGGGTCTTGCCCGAGCCCCAGGCGCCAACGGCTTCGACCGGGTGCGGCTTCGCGCGCTTGAGCGGCGCGGCGATGGCTTCAATCTGTTTCAGGTGAGACGGCATAGAATTCCAAACACGAAAATCACCGGCCCTTCCGGGGCGGTGTTTCGTGACCTCATTCGAATGTGTTGCAGCGGGGCCACCGCTGCAGAAAAGTATTCGGGCTTACCCCCGGTCGATCAGCGCCTCGCGCTCCGGGCCTACCGATACGTAGCGAATCGGGCACTGGATTTCGCGCTCGATCTGGAGCACGTAGTCCTGCGCCGTTTGCGGCAGATCGGCGAAGTTGCGCACGCCGCGGATGTCTTCGCTCCAGCCGGGTACTTCTTCGTAGACCGCTTCCGCCTCGTCGAGCATGGCATTGATCGGGAAGCGATCAATGCGCTTGCCCTCGTGCAGGTAGTGCGTACAGATCTTCAGTGTCTTTTGGCCGCTGAGGCTGTCGAGTTTGGTCAGGGCGACTTCCGTCGAGCCTTGCGCCCACACGCCGAAGCGGGTGGCGATCGC
>JAUIKJ010000232.1 GCA_030430835.1 Candidatus Hydrogenedentota bacterium | reverse complement strand
GGATCTTCCGCATTCAAAACCGCAATCCCTTTTTTGGGACTGAGATCGCGAAACAGCTTCAGCTTCGCGTCGCGATAGCTCTTCATCGTGCCGTGGTGGTCGAGATGATCCTGGGTCAGGTTGGTGAATGCCGCAACGTCGAAGTCGATTCCGGCGGTGCGGCCCTGTTCCAACGCCAGCGAACTGACTTCCATGACGGCATGGGTCATCCCGGCATCACGCGCCTGGGCGAGCAGGTCGGCGAGCTCCTCTCCAAAGGGCGTCGTATGTCTTGCCGGAATCACGCGATCACCGATGTAATGGCCGATGGTCCCGAAATTGGCCGTGGGCCGGCCCGCCTCCTCGAGCATCGCACGGACCAGCCAGGCTACGCTGCCCTTGCCGTTCGTGCCCGTCACCCCGATAACGGTCAGCTCGCGGGCGGGGTCGCCCGCGATCGCGTGGGCAATGCGCGCGGCATCCGCCCGCGGTTGCGCGGACCGAATGTAGGGAACACCGCAGTCCGCTGGTGCTTCCCGTTCGCCAATGACGGCCGCCGCACCTGCGGCAATCGCCGCGGGTATATGATCGTGCCCGTCCGACGCGGCACCGCGTACCGCGACAAACAGTGCGCCGGGCTGCACCCGGCGCGAATCTTCCGCCACAGACGAGATGTCGGCGTCCTGCCGTCCCAGGGGCAATCCCGCGCGTTTACAAAGTAGACTCAGCTTCATCCGTAACTTCTTCCGGCCGTCGTGCTCCGAACTCCAGTGAACAGAGCGATACTTCTTGGAGGGGGGTTCCCGCAGGCGGCGCCTGCGCCACCACCCAGCCCGCGCCACTCGGATTCCAGGCCACGCCCAGAGCGTGCAGTTGTTCCCGTGCCTGCCGCTTGGTCAGGCCCGTCAGGTCGGGCAGCCCGCCTTCACCATTGAGCCGGCGACTGTGAGCCCCGGGATGGATCGCACCAAGGACGTCGTGCGTGGACACCTCTCGCAGTTCCAGTCCATCCAGCGGCTCGAGCAGCATCTCGATAGAGTCCTCAATCGAGGCGATCTCTTCTTCGTCCAGGCGCGCGACCAGCAGGTCCGCATCCTGCTCTTCCGGTTCCTCGCGCTCCTGCGGCGCGCTTTCCGGGGCGCGTTCGCCTTCCTCCGGATCGGCGGGCACCTGAAGGTGCGTGAGGGCCTTGTACATGACCTCGCTGAACACCGGACCACAGACGTAGCCGCCGTAGCGCGGGATCAACTTCGGTTCCTGCACAACGATCACGCACACAAGACGCGGCTTGGAGATGGGGGCAAAGCCGGCGTAGACCGCCGTATTGCGGTCGGGATCATAACCGCGCCGGTCTTTGTAGGCCATCTGCGCCGTACCAGATTTGCCGCCGGAACGGTACTGCGGAATGACTGCGGCCTTGCCCGTACCATTGGCCACGACCTCGCGGCAGAGCTGTTGCATCGTGCTGGCGGTACCGGGGGAGATCATGCGTTGGGGGGTGGGCGCCTGATGGGCATAGGTAATCGAGCCGTCCCGTGCAATGGCGCGCTCCACCATGTAGGGCTCCACCAGGAAGCCGCCGTTCGCGATGACCGCAAAGGCCCGCGCAACTTGCATGACCGTGACCGAGATTTCCTGGCCCATGGGCAACGAACCCATGGAAAGCCCGTTCCAGCGGGAGAGCGGGCGGAAGACCCCCGCGCTTTCGTACATGAAATCGGGGCTGGTGGTCTCGCCAAAGCCGAAGCGACGGATCCAGGCTTCGAGCCGCTCCGGGCCGATAAGTTTGGCAACCTTTACGATGGCGATATTGCTGGACTTGGCGAAGCAGGTCGTGAAGGGCTCTTCGCCCATCTTGGAGATGTCCTTGATCGTGTGGCCGTAGGGATTGAATCGGCCCCACTCACAGTCGATGATCGTGTCCGGCGCGATTAGGCCGTGTTCCAGCGCTGCGGCCGCGGGAACGATCTTCATGACCGACCCCGGCTCAAAGTTGTCCAGCAACGCGCGGTTGCGCAATAGCTCCCGCGCGTTCTTGGATACGTCCAGGTAGTCGTTCGGATCAAAGGCGGGCCGACTTGCCAATGCAAGCACCGCCCCCGTGTAGGGATCAAGCACCACCCCCATGCCCCGGGGGGCCTCGCGTTCAATCAGGCGGCGGTCCAGCGCTTCCTCAAGCGCATGCTGAATCGTGGTGTCGATGGTAAGTTGCACATCGTCGCCACCCTGGACTGGCTCGTAGCCCAGTTGTTCGGATTCGAGGAGGCGGCGGCGCGCGTCCTTGCGCGCGCGGAACTCGCCGGGCGTCGTGGCCATGTGGTCGTCGTAGGCAAGCTCGAGGCCTTCCAGACCCCGGATCTCGTCGCCGCTGGCACCCGCAAAGCCGAGGATGTGCGCAGCGGTATCCTCCTGCGGGTAGAAGCGCATCGACTGCTCGCGCACGGAAATGGCCCCATCGCTCGCGCTCGTCACGGCGTCGATGGTTTCCTGAGGCACATCATCGAGCCACTGCTTGAGCCAGACGAATTTCATCGGCTCGTTGCGGCTGCTTCGCTGCGTCAGTTTTGCGTAGGCGTCTTCATAGCTGATGTCCAGCTTCTCACTCACCAGGGCCGCGAGGCGATCGGGATCCTTGACCTGGCTGGGATTGACCCACAGCGAGGGCACCTTGCGGTTTGTGGCGAGGCGCAGCCCATTGCGGTCGAGGATCTCGCCGCGCTCTTCCTCAAGGATAATGCGGCCAATGTGCCGGCGCTCTTCCTCGGTCAGGGCATGGTGCGGGTTGAGGTGGAGCAGTGCGAGACGTAGCGTGATCACGCCGAACAGGGCCAGAAATCCCCACAGTATATAGCGCACCCGCTTCTGGTGCGCGTCATCCGGCGCCTCACCGCATTGATTCTGAATCTGTACGTCCTGCCGCCGTAACCGCGTGCGCATGGCGCCCACCTCCTACCCGCGGCGGGCAAGCTGCGCTGTGCAGGGGCCGGTTCGCGGGCGATGAAAACCCGGTTTAGAGCGAGGCCAGCATGGCCTCGGGGGATTCGTCCAATGCCACCGGGGGAGTCGGATCCACCAATGGGCTATCCGCCATGGCGTCGTTCTTCGCCGTCAACGCCGCCTGCACATCGAAGGCCAGCGGCGGCGCATCGATCACCGGCGCGCTGGCCATCGCGATCATCGTGTCGTTGTACTCGGGGAAGACCTTGAGGTTGACCTGCTGGTCCGGTGTGGCGTCGCGCAGGCCCAGTTCACCCGCCAATTTGGCGAGCCGATCGAAATTCTTGCGGGTGTCGGCCGTTACGTTGATGCGGTCCCGTTCCCGAACAACCTGCGTGATCTGTGTGTTCACCTCGCTCAGGGCATAGCCGATACGCCGCGATTCCACGTTCAGCCAGATATCCGTGAAGACCACGGCGAATAGTGCCAGGAGGCCCGGAGTCCATTTTACCCAGCCATATACGGCTGCACGGTGTTTCTTGCGTGATAGCCTGGTCATCTTTGCTCCCTCTATTCTTCCGGCGGCAGCTTTTCTCCCGCCCGCAGGCGCGCGCTCTTGGCGCGCGGATTCATAGCAATCTCTTCTTCACTCGGGCAGACAGGGCTCGGGGTCAGGACCCGCATGCTCGGCGGAATCGTTTCCGCCACGCGCCCGTCTCGGGTCAATCGCTTCTGCTTCCGTGAAGTTTCACGCAGCACGTTTTTTACGATGCGGTCTTCGGCGGAATGGAAGGCGATGGCGACGAGGCGTCCGCCTGGTTTCAGGAAGCGCACGGCCCCATGCAGGCCGGACGCCAACCAGCGAAATTCCTCGTTCACCGCGATGCGCACCGCCTGAAATACCGTGCGCACTTCCTTCGGGGTGCCCTGCACGAAATCCAGGGCTTCGGCCACCGCCTCACTGAGGTCGCCGGTGCGGCGCAAGCTTCCCGCCCGGGCGCGCTCGGCGATACGTCGCGCAATGCGCTTGGCCGGTCCTACGTCGCCATATTCCCGAAGCAGGCCCGCGATATCCGCCTCCGACATGGAGGCCAGCAGCACCGCCGCCGGCGCACCGCTCTCCGGATTCATGCGCATGTCCAGTGGTCCGTCTCCCTGAAAGGAGAAACCCCGATCATGCGAATCGATCTGCATGCTGGAGACCCCTGCGTCGATGAGTATCCCGTCTGCCGATTCAATTTTGTACTCGGCGACAACCTGCTCCAAGTCGCCGTAATTCGCGTGTATCACCGTCGCCTGCGGCCAGGGGGCCAGTCGTTCTCGGGCCAGCGCCACCGCCGTGGGGTCGCGATCCAGGGCGAGGAGTCGTCCGTCCGGATCCAGCGCCGCCGCGATCAGCGCACTGTGGCCTCCCGCGCCCGCGGTCCCGTCGATATAGACGCCGCCGGGCTTGATGGCGAGCCACTGTAGTGCCGCTTCGGGCAATACCGAGGCATGCGGCCAGGGGGCGGCGGCCACGCCGCGCGCCGGACTAGGCTGCCTGACGGTAAGAGATCACCGCCTGGTCTTCGCCATCATAGGTCTCGAAGATACGGCCCACGCCGACCATGCGAAACAGGCGCTCCGTATAGAGATTGACGCCACTGAGCTTGAGGTCGCCGCCGTGTGCGCGCAATACCCGAAGGCCTTCCATCAGCACGCCGACGCCCATGTAACTCACGAAGGTAATCCCGGACAGGTTCACTACCAGGTTGCAGCGCTGGTCGCGCATGCAGCCCAGCAGGGACTGCCGCAGCTCGTTCATACCGCCCTCGTCAATCTCGCCTTCCAGACGCAGCACCGTTACCGCACCACTCTCAAGTCGTTCAGCTTTCATGGCCCTGTGCTCCCTCGTTACTGGCGGACGTGCCGTTTCGCCTACCGAACAGCCGTTTCGCCATCGCCTTGTAATTACCGGCCTGATTACGCTGGTACTCGATCCAGGCCGACTCGCTCCACAATTCAAGACAATCGCCTACCCCAAGCAGCACCGCCTTCTTCTCAATGCCCGCATAGGCGCGTTGCAGCGCGGGGACCGTCAGGCGGCCCATGCTGTCACGCTTGCTCTCCGAGCAGCCGCCCAGAAAAAAGCGGCGAAACTCCTGAATGTCCGGGTCGAGGCTGGATTCCGCTTCGAACTGGGCCTCGATCTCCACCCAGCGGCGGCGGGGGTACAGCATGAGCTGCTGGTCGAAACCCCGGGTGATGCACCAGTACGAATGCTCGTTCTGGTCCATCAATTCGCGCATTTCCTTGGGCACATTCAGCCGGCCCTTCTCATCGAA
>JAUIKJ010000231.1 GCA_030430835.1 Candidatus Hydrogenedentota bacterium | reverse complement strand
ACGCGGCGGTCGTCATGGTGGGCGTAAAGACCACCTGGTTGCGCACGCCGGGAATCGCGTCGCGCTTCACACGAAACTCGGGCACCGCGAAGCTGTGGATCACGTCCTTGGAGGTCAGTTCCACCACGGTCGGCCGGTCCACCGGAACATAGAGTTGATTGCGCAGAACGATGTCGTCGTTGCCCAGGGCGTCCTCGGGATCAAGGCCAAGCGGGTTGTCGACATCGTCGACGAGTGCCAGTTTGCGGCTGCCGAAGCTGCCGTCCGCACCAGGATAATGCACGTTCCAGGAGAACTGTTGGGCGACCACGCGTACATGGAAGGGATTCGCGTCGGCCCCGGGCTCGCCCTCAATGGTCTTCTGCCAGAAGGGAATCGAGATGAAGGCAAGCAAACAAATCTCGACCAGGAAGATGCCGATCTCCACGGCATAGGGTGCCTTGGTCTTGAGCGCCTGAACATTGGCCTGCTGCTGGCGGCCGCGCCGGAAGCGGTAGAGGCAGTAGAAGAACACCAGGGTCCATGCGAGGAAGAGTACGCCCATGAGACCATGCAACAGTCCCATCATGCGGTCGACGCCGGCGCCCTCTTCCGAGGCCAATATGGGCAGCAGGCCGCTCACGCCGGGTCCTCGTCATGATCGGCAATGGGATTCCCATATTCATCGTAGCGCTGCACGCGGTACACGAACCCACCAATTGCGAAGCCCACGCCGCCGAGTACCGTCACCGTCACGCCCAGCATCGTGAGAATGGCGGCATTCATGCCCTGTGTCTGGGCGGCATCGGGCGCGCCCATACAGGTGGTGCACGCCGCCGACGGCAGCGACAGGAACAGGGCCGCCGCCAAGGCCATTGCGGCGGCGCTTCCCGCGTTCCACGGTTTATGGTGATCGAAGGTCTTCATAATCACAGCAAATGAATGAACGCCACACTGAATAGCCAGGCGAAGGCGTTGAAGTACGCCAGCATCCCCAGGCACTCAAGGCGGTTGATGAAGTGTTGCGGTTCGTCACGGCGCATGCGGCCGTTCAACAGCAGGAACCAGAGTGCGGCGGCCACCCCCCCCAACAGATGCAGGCGCACCACGCCGTTCAGCACGTAGACCATGGCGAACGCGGTGCCCGCATCCGGCGCGGAGAGTTGCGCCTGGTCGTAGGTCATGACGGCTACAGCCGCGATCCCCAGGACGACGCTTGCCAGAATCGGGCCTACCCCTGCTTGCCGACGGGCCATCGAGAGCACAACGGCGGCGGCGATGGCGAGCAGCAGGGCGGCAACATGGCCCGCCGCGGGAACCTGTTCCATCGCGGAGGACCAGGTCTCCCCCGCCGTTCGCAGAAAGACAAGACTCGAATAGAGTGCGCCCATGAACATGGCATCGGCCACAAGAAAGAGGCCCATGCCGAGGCGCGCATTGTAGTGGCCGGTATCCGGACGGCGGTCTACACTCCAGGGAATGCTCATGACGTGGCCTCCCCGGGCGCATTCTGCAACACGTAGTCCGATTCGCCCTCACCAGTGCTGTACTCGTTCGGGCCGCGATGCACGGCAATCGCATCCGGGAAGTTGCCGTTCGCCAGCGGCGGCGACGGCGCGGCCCATTCGAGCGTGGTCGCTTCCCAGGGATTCTGGTCCACGCGCTTCCCGGCGATCAGGCTGTAGAAAAAGTTCGCGATAAAGGGCAACTGTGCGACGGCAAGGCAGAAGGCGCCGACGGTCGCCATGCGGTTCAACGAAAGTACCTCGCTGGCGTGGGCGTAGGTCGCGCCGCCGTCATACATGCGGCGGTTCACCCCGGCGAGTCCCTGGAAAATCATCGGCATGAAGATGCAGTTCATGAACAGCAGCGTCGGCCAGAAATGCAGGTGGCCCAGTAGATCGTTCATGCGGCGCCCGCTAATCTTCGGGAACCAGAAGTAAATGGCCGCGAAGATGGCGAAGATCGTGCCGGGTGCGACGACGTAGTGGAAGTGTCCGATGACGTAGTAGGTGTCGTGCAGCGGGATATTGGTCGAGGCAAAGGCGAGCGGCATGCCCGTCAGGCCGCCGATGGCGAACATCGGCAGGAAGGCCAGCGCGAAGAGCATCGGCACGGTGAAACGAATCGACCCGCCCCAGAGCGAGAGCAGCAGCGAGGTGCCAATCACGATGGAAGGCACGGACACGATGACGGTCGTGGTCTGGAAGAAGGCGTTCATCACCGAGCCCATGCCCGTGAGGAACATGTGGTGCGCCCAGACCAGCATCGACATGAAGCCGAGGAAGAAGGCCGCGTAGACCATGCTCCGGTGCCCCCAGAGCGGCTTGCGCGTGTTGTTTGCGTAGATCTCCGCCACCATGCCCAGCGCGGGCAGAATCAGCACGTAGACCTCGGGATGCGCGAGGAACCAGAAGAGGTGTTGCCACAGCAGCGCGCTGCCGCCACCGCTCACCGCGAGCGGCTGGCCGCTGATGACCAGACCGTCGGGCAGAAAGAAACTTGAACCGCGCAGGCGATCCGTCAGTTGCAGCACCGCCGCCGCCGCCAGCGGCGGAAAGGCAAGGAGCAACAGGAAGGCCGTCACCAATTCGCTCCATACGAAGAAGGGCAAGCGCATGAAGGTCATGCCCGGTGCACGCAGTTGAACGATGGTTGCAATCAGGTTGATCGCCAGCGCGAGGCTGGAGAGATAGACCGCCGACACCCCCAGCAGCCACAGCGTTTGTCCGGTGGTCTCGATGGAACTCAGCGGCGGGTAGGCCGTCCAGCCGGTGGCTGCGGGACCGCCCTCGGCGAAGAAGCTGCCGAGCATGATGAGGCCACCAACAAGAAAGGCGAGCAAGCCGAGCAAGCTGATGCGCGGGAACGCGAGGTTCGGCGCACCGATCATCAGCGGCACCAGGTAGCTGCCGAAGCCCCCGACCAGCACGGGCGCGACAGCGAGGAAAATCATGATGGTGCCGTGCAATGCGCCGAGCTGATTGTAGAAGGTCGGCTGCATCGCGCCGCCGGGAAGGCTCGGGTGGTTCGCATCAAAGATGCGCGCAAAGAAGGGTAGCGGCTCACCGGGCCAAGCCAACTGCCAGCGCATCATCAGCACCAGGCCGAAGGCGACGAGCATGAAGAATAGCGACGCGGCGCAGTAGGCCAGCCCGACAAACTTGTGGTCGGTCCAAGCCAGCCGGCCACCGGCGTGGCGCTTCTCCGCTTCCACCGTGCGAGACCTAGGGACGCGCGAAGGCGAAGTCGGCAACGGCCGGCTCGTCGTCCGTTACGGTGACTTTTGCGGTCTGCTCACCGAGTTTCTCGTGCGTGGCGCGGATTGTGTACTCACCCGCGGGTAGATCCGCAATCTCAAAGGTGCCGTCGGTCTCCGTGGTGTCGAAGAAGGGATGCGTCATCACCGAGCAGAAGGCGCGCATCCAGCTGTGCACGTCGCACCGGAACTGCAGGAAGGACTCCGGCTGATCGAAGGTCATCTCGATCTGCTCGAGGGTCTTGGGCATGCCCTTGTTGAAGGGCTTGTTGATGATGGCAAGTCCGTTGACGTTGTGAATCGTACCGTCGGGATTGAGCACCTTGAGGGTCTGGCCCACGCGGATTCCGAAGACGCGGGGCGAATACATGCAGCCCGCCTGCGTCAGCACGAAGGGCTCTTCGGGCATCGGCCACTCCTTGTCCGGCAGCCCTTCGATCACTTCGACGAAGACGTTCGCCATGGTCTGGCCTTCGCCGAGCACGAGCACCTCGTTCAACTGCGGTTCATCCGCGTGCTTGGCGTGGCAGACGGGATCGGCCTTCATGTCGATCGGCTTCATCGTGGGCGCCTGACCCTCGAACTTGATGGTGCCCGTAATGCTCCCCGCGTGTGCAATCGCGCTGAGGGTGCAAAGGGAAAGAACCGTGATGGCGAATTTCAATTTCATGGCGAACAAACTCCAAGGAAAAAAGCTGCGCAATGCGAAGCGGATCGAAAGCTCAGCCTAACAAACCCATCGAAAACGACGCAAGATCGGGGTGCCTTATTCACAGGATTTGGCCGACCGCGTCCGCTCCATGCCATACTTGGACCCATGAAAGGCATCGGGCGTTTCGAGCTCTATCTCTGCTACGCAATCGCGGTGCTTGCGCTGGGAATCTTCGTGTTAACGCGCCTCCAGGCCTTCGAGGGGTGGCTGCTCGTGCCGGCCGCCGGCAGCGAGAGCGTGGCCGTCCGGCCGGCGGCGGGCTTCAGTCTCACGCCGATGCAACGAAACACGCCGCCGGATGCGCTTCTCGTGGATCACCCCGCCACGTACCGGCGGCACCTCGACCCGGATCGGGCCTATGACGCGGCGCAGTTGCCCTTCCACATCGCCGGCGTGGCGGCGTCAGGCGGCACCGCCTTGCGGCTGGAAGACCCGAATGCCGATTCGAATCAGCACGTCGATCTCGCAGGCGACGCCACCTTCCGCTGGAAACACTGGCGTCTTCGACGCGCGCCGGAGCAACCGGCCGCCGGAAAATACCAGGTGCTCGTGGTGACGCGCGTGGCGTTGACGCCCACACAATGGGCCGGGGCGACCATATTCGTGTTGGGCGTATTGGGTTTCGCGGGCACGCGCATGATCTGGAATCGCCCCGCGCGGATCCACGGGGCGTGACGCACGCCGCCCCGCGATTGATGCCCCGGGACGGGGGCCGTATAATCGCGGCCATCCTATCGTGAACGACCTTGGGGCATTGCAGTGAGCACGGAAACGCCGGAACAGGAACACCAAGAGAACGACGCCGCAAGTGGTCCCGCCGGAGTGCTGCAGGGCGACCAGGGAATCGAGACGGCGCTGGTCTGGATCGGCGCCTTTGTCATTGCGGCACTCGGCTTTCTCGCGGCGCTGCCGGTGTTCCGCATCCCCCTGAGCGGCGACGACCTGCGGCTCTTCATCGAAAGCGACGCGCTGCACCGAATCGTCACCTGGCCTGAAGCGATGGCCCTGCTGCCCGGTGCACCCTTAACCCTTTTCGGCCTCGCGGCCAACTGGTCCCTCACCGGCGGCAATGTCGCCGCCATGCACGCCGGCAATCTTGCCCTCCACGCAATCAACGGCATCCTCGTCTTTCTCGTGTGGCGCGCCCTTTTCGCGCGCCCGATTCCCGAAGCCATCGCGATGCTCGCTGGGCTCGTCTTCGTCGCCAATCCCTGGTCCGTGGATCTCGTGGCGCCACTCGCAGCACGCCCGGTTCTGCAGGGCCTGTGCTTCGCCCTGGCGGCGACCCTCGGATACCTCCGTGCGACCG
>JAUIKJ010000230.1 GCA_030430835.1 Candidatus Hydrogenedentota bacterium | reverse complement strand
CAGGCACACCTGCACCTCGAAGTCGCCTCCCCGCCCCTGCAACGCGCGCACCACCGGCGCCATCTTGATCGCCTCCGGGCGGGTGCCTATCGCGGCCAATACACGCATGAATTCCGGGTTCCTCAGGGGTTGTCGCGCCTCGGACCGGGAGTATAGCAAAGCATCCGCCGCCGTGCCCGCGTTTGCCGGTCAGGCGGGCCTTGGTATACTCTGCGCATCCCCGGGGCGGGAAAGCGAAAGGACAGGCATGGCCAAAGGCGGATCCACCATACTAACCCGATTGGCGCTGCGCATGGTGCTGGTGACGCTCGTCGCCGGCATTGCCGCCGCGGTCTTTGCGATGCAACTGCCCACCAGTTTCCGCGCGCGCGCCCTTCTCATCCTCGCGCCCCAGCCCTTCGAGCTCAAGGACGAAGTCCCCGGAAGCATCGGCGCGATCGAGACTCAGCACCGGCGCGTCAGCTTCATGAAGGTCAACGAACTCGAAGTGCTCGCGATGCCCGACTACGAACTGCTGTTCCAGAGCGAGGAAATCGTCGCCAAGCTGCGGGATCGCATGCGCGAACTCTACCTCGAACGCAACCTCGACCCCGGCGAACTGACCATCGAGAAGGTCAAGCGTTCGCTCGATGTCAACACAAGCATCGAACTGACCACCGTCGAAGAGGTGGTCTACCAGCAGGTCGCCGAGCTGATGCTGACCTCCGGTGACCCCGTTGTTTCCGCGGAACTCACCAACTATTGGATTGAGCTCGTCATCGAACTGGCGGAACGCATGCGCGCCGCGGGAAGCGAAAACGCCGTCGCCATCCTGCGCGAACAACTCGAAGACAGCGAAGCCCTACTCGACGCCGCGCGTGCGAAGCTCGAGGAACTCGACAGCAAGCACAATGTCCGGGGACTCGCCGAGCGCCTCGCGCGCCGCGAGGCCGCATTGACCGAGTTTCAGATCGACCGCACCCGTCTCCGCATGGACCTGGCCCGCGCACAGGGCCAGCTCTCCGCGCAGGCCGATCGCGAGGACGATTCTGAATCGATGCGCGAGTCGCGCGCGCAACAGCGCATGTGGATGGAGTCTGAAGTACCGGCGAAACAGGCCGAGCTCGAGGCGCTCGATGCCGCCCTCGCCGATCTCGAAGCCGAAACCGCGGAGCTTCGTGCCCAGGTCGCACAGTTCGAACGCGAGCGCGCGGACTACGAACTCGAGATCAAGAACCTCGAGTTCCACATCAACGAAACGGTCATCAGTCTCCGCGACGCGGAACTGATCTCGCGCGACCTCGGCCCCGAGTTCAAGATCGCTTCCAGGGCCGTACCCCCCGAGGAAAAGGTCGCGCCGCACCGCTCGCTCATCGTGCTCGTCGCCGTGTTCCTGGCCGCCGTCGCGGTCCCGGTGCATTTCTTCGGCATGCACGCACTGCGCCGCTACGCCCGCATCATTGAAGAGGAAGAGCGCGGCTGAGCCGCTCACCATGAGCCGCATACGGGTAGTGGTCCAGGGCGCGGCGTACTCCGGCGCAAGTGTCTTTCTTTCGATGGGCGCGCTGCTCATCGTCGGAAAGATATTCACCAACGCTCTGACGCTGCAGGAAGTCGCCGCCTTCGGCGCAATCATGGCCCTGGCCGACTTCCTGAATATCGCCCTCGGTCTCGGCATCTACAACGGCCTGCCCAAACTCGTCGCCGCCGCGCCGGCCGACGCGCGCCCCGCCTATGTCCGCGCCGCGCTCATCGGGCAAGCCGCAATCGCCCTGATATTCGGCGCACTCTTCTATCTCCTTCTCGCCGTCGCGTCCGGTTTTATTCGGGCGCATGCGGAGGACTGGACACTCCTGCAACAATCCTGGCCCGTACTTCGCACCGTGCCCGTACTCTTCTTCGTGGGCGCGCTCCGCGAGACCGCCATGGCCGCGCTCGCCGGGCTCAACCGCTACGCCGCCCGCGCCGCAAGCACGGGCATTGCGTCGGTCGCCCAGGTGGTCCTAGTTGTCATGGCATTGGGCATCTATGACCTTGGCCTGCCGGGGCTGATCTACGCAACGATCGCCGCGCACACGCTCGCCGTACTCGGCATGCTGCTCGGCCTGCCCATGCGCGCAAACCGGCACATGACACGCGCCGCCTGGATCGCGGCGCTGCGCTTCAGCTTTCCGCTCTACGTTAACAGCCTGCTCACCTTTTTCTATACGCGCTTCGATTTCTTCATCGTCAGCGCCTTCCTCGGCGCGGGTGCGGCCGGGATCTACGACACGATCAAGCGGCTTCCCACAATACTCTCGCGCGTGCTCAACGCCCTGCTCGTGCCCTACTTGCCCAACGTCAGCGAACTCATCGCCCAGGACGATCACGCCGGCGCCTCGCGCATGCTGCACCATGCCCTCGCGCTCACCGCCTTTCTCGGATACACGGCCACGCTCTGCGCCGTGATCGTGCAGGAGCCGTTGATCCGCTTGCTTTTTTCCGAGGCCTACGTCGCAGGCGCGCCGGTACTGGGGCTGCTGCTCGCCGCCATCGCGCTCACCGTGCAGGCCGGCATACTCGGGCAAAGCCTCATCGCGCTGGGACACCCGCACCTGATCACACTGATCAACATCGGCCTCGCTTGCGCCGGCGTCCTCGGCAATGTCCTGTTGCTGCCCGCCTTCGGCCTTATGGGCGCGGGCTACGCGGCGCTGGCGGCGATTGTGCTGAGCTACCTGCTGCAAGCCGTCACCGCGCAGCACTATGGCATGACCCTTCGCTGGAAGCACCTGCTCCGGCCGCACCTCTTTCTCGGCCTGAGCGCGCTGCCCATCGTGTTGGGGGCGGGCAACTGGCCCTACCGCTTGCCGGCTCTCGGCCTCTTTGTTACACTCTGCCTTTCCTTCGGCGTGGTGACGCGCCAGCATCTTGGCGCCGTGTTCTCCGCACTGCGCCCCGTCCGAAAAAATGGTCCCACTTCATGAATACAGACAAGCTCGCAACCTGTACCCGCCTCAATCTGGGCTGCGGTGATCTCGCCGATCCCGACTATTTCAACGTCGACATCGCCGAGCGCGAGGGGGTCGACGCCGCGATCGACCTGCGCACAACACCATGGCCGCTGCCCGACAATCACTTCACCGAGATTCAGTTCATCGACGTGCTTGAACACTTGCCGGACATCATCGGCACCGTGGAAGAACTCTGGCGCATCAGCGCGCCCGACGCGAAGATCGACATTCGCGTGCCCTATTGGAATAGCCGCTGGGCGTGGATGGATCCGCAGCATGTTCGAACCTTTCATGAGTGTACCTTCGATTTCTTCGATCCATCGAAGAACTATTGCCAGCAGCGACCCTACTATTCGCACGCACGCTTTCATATCGAATACGTCATCTTCGAAGGCTGCTGGTTTTTCCTCGGCAAGCCCTGGGTATGGAAGGTGCCGGAGAACCAGCCGCGCCGATTGCTCCATGCCGCGTCGAAACTTTGTGACATGATTCACTTCTTGCAGTTTCACCTCCGCGTCATCAAATGAACGCCCCGCCCGTGCTCGGCATCGACGCGCGCCTCGCCAACGAAACGCAGCGCGCAGGAGTCGGCAATTTCTGCACAGAGATGCTTCGCGCACTGCCCGCCGTGGCGGCGTCCTGGCGGCTACGCCTCTATCTCGATCGCCCGCCCGGTCAAGACTTCCCGCTGGCGCCGGATCAGTATGAGGCACGCATCCTCCCGCCGCGCCGTTTCTGGACCCACCGCGCCCTCGGGGCCGAACTGCGCCGGGATCCCCCGGAGGTGTTCTACAGCCCGGTGATGCAACTGCCGGTCGCCTGCCCCGGTCCCACGCTCGCCACTGTGCACGATCTCGCCTTCCGCGACTTCACCGAACACTTCACCTGGCGACAGCGCAGCATCGCGGGCCTGCAGGCCCGCCACGTTGCACGCCACGCCACACACCTCTGTGCCGACAGTGAGGCGACCCGGGCCGATCTGCACCGTCTCTTTCAGATCCCACCAGACCGCATCACGGTTACCCTTGCCGGGGTATCGCCGCGTTTCGCACCGCTTCGTGACCCCGCAGCGCTTGCCGCGCTCCGCGCAAAGTACGGCCTGCCCGAGCGCTTCGTTCTCTACGTTGGCCGAATCCAGCCGCGCAAGAATATCGTCCGCCTCCTGCAGGCCTTTGAGCAGACCGCCGCACGCTGCCCCGAACTGCCCCATGCACTGGTTATCGCGGGGGGCAAGGGGTGGATCTACGACGAAATTTACGCCACCGCCGAAAGCAGTCCCCTGCGCGATCGCATCCTCTTCCCCGGATTCGTTGCGGAAGAAGACCTGCCCGGACTGATGTCGGCGGCCGATCTGCTCGCATTGGTCTCACTCTGGGAAGGCTTCGGCCTGCCCGTGCTCGAGGCCATGGCCTGCGGCACCGCCGTGATCACCTCGAACTGCTCCTCCCTGCCCGAGGTCGCGGGCGATGCCGCGGTGCAGGTCGACCCCTACGCGGTCGATGCCATAGCGGCGGCACTCCGCGGGCTTCTCATGAACGACGCGCGCCGCGCCACGCTTGCCGCGCAGGGCATGGATCGTGCCGCCACCTTCACCTGGCAGGCCGCGGCCACGCGTCTGATGGACGCGGTGGCGATCGCGGCTAGTCGCGGCTGACCGATACGATCCGGTCGCGGTCCATCTCGATTAGTCCCGATCCGTCAGGCAGCGTCACATCGACCTTCAGCAGCGCATCTGCGCGCGTGACCGTCGCCGCCGCCTCCGGCGCATCAATCGCAATAAGCGTAAAGAACTCCTGCTGCGCCGCTGCTTCCGTCGCGCTCGCCGTCAGATGCGCTTCCTTCAGATCCAAATTTGCCCACTCGTGCGGTGGCGTATCGAAGGCGAGCGACTGGGTAATCTCAAGATCTGCCGGCGCGAAAAAGCTGAGCTGCACCGTGTGCGCGTCGTTCTTCCACACCGCGCCCCGCTCCACAACCTCGAACTCGCCCTGCGCGTGCGCCTGCCACTGAAAGGTCGAAGGCTCCGGCGCATCCAGTACATCGTGAATCAGTATCACCTGCGGCTTGAAGAAAAAGATCCGCCGTGTCCAGCGGTCCAGGGGCGCGTAGGAATCCGCCGCCTCGCCCACGACGTAGTCCACGCCGTCGGAAAAACTGTAGTCCACGATTCGGCCCGTCGCTTCCGCAGAATGCTTCGCCTGGCCTTCACCGTTCACCAGGATGGCGTTGTCGGACTTCGAGTGCCACATCCAATCCCGGTGATGCGGGCTCCCATACACGTCGCGCTTG
>JAUIKJ010000229.1 GCA_030430835.1 Candidatus Hydrogenedentota bacterium | reverse complement strand
CCGGCTCGGCTAGGCGGCGGGTTTAACACACGCGCTAAACCACTACCGCACAAAGGTTTGACCTATGCGCCCGATACCGGTAGACTATCGGGAAGATGGAAGGTGACACTGCGATTTCCTTCACCGTGCTGGGCGGCGGCGGTGAAGTGGGCGCCAACTGCTTTCAGCTGTGCTTTGGCGGCCATCAGATTATCATCGACGCCGGTACCCACCCGAAGAAGGAGGGGCGCGACGCGCTGCCCGAATTCTCGCTCCTGAACCGTGCGCCGGATGTGGCCCTCATCTCCCACGCGCACGTGGATCACTGTGGGTCGCTGCCCTATCTGGTTCGCCAGTTCCCCGGGGTGAAAACGCATGTCACCACACCGACCTTCCGCATTATGGATCGCATGCTGCACAACAGCGTGGCCGTAATGACGACGATTGCGCGGGAACGCGGCATCGCCGACTATCCGCTCTACGAACATGAGGACGTGGGCTACGCAATGCGCGGGGTGAAGGGGCACGCCTACAATGCGCCCTTCCGCCTGCCCATCGAGCCCTTCGCGGAAGCGGAGTTCCGCATGGGTGGCCATGTGCTCGGCAGCGCCAGCATCCTGCTGAAACTTCCCGGCCACACGGTCTACTACACGGGCGACATCTGCGATACGCCGCAGGAGCTGCTCGGCGGCATGCAGCCGATCGAGGACGGCCTCGAGGTGGATACGCTCGTGATCGAATCGACCCATGGTGCCACCGAAGAGGCGCGGGTCAAGACCTATCCCAGCGAGGTTGAGCGCCTCGGTGAGTCCATCGCGCGGGTCGTCCGCGGTGGCGGCACGGCACTGGTCCCGAGTTTCGCCCTGGGCCGTACGCAGGAGGTGCTGAACATCATCGCGCGCCTGCAGGACACCGGCAAGATCCCGGATGTGCCAGTCTACGCGTCGGGCCTCGGCCGCGCGATCTATGAGCTCTATAACCGCTTCGAGGACTACCTCCTCCCCAATGCGCACTTGCAGCCGCTGGACCGTTTCGGCAAAATCGGAAACGTCTGGGAGCCGACCATCGCCGCGGAGCTGATTTCGCGCCCCTGTATCATCGTCGCCACGTCGGGCATGATGCTGGAGAACACGCCCTCCGCCATGATCGCGCAGGAGATGGTGAAACAGAACCATCACGGCATCTTCTTCGTGGGTTATCTCGACCATGAGACACTGGGCTACAAGCTTCTCCACTCGGAACCGGGCGCGAGCATGTCCTTCGGATTGGGCCGTGAGCCGGTCGAAGTGAAGTTGCAGAACATTGACCGCTTCCACCTCAGTGCGCACGCGCCGCGCGCCGCGCTGACCCGGGTCATCGAGAAGATCAAGCCCAAGAACGTCATCTATGTCCACGGCGATCCCGATGCGATCGCCTGGATGCAGCAGCACACCGCCAACGGCTGCCGCAGCTATGCCCCGGTGATCGGCCAGACCGTCACCCTCGGGGCCTGACCCGTGGCCGCGCGCCGCGCGGTGGGCCGGCGGCTCACGGCCCTCCCCTCAATTGCCTTTCTCAAGCTGATGGGCGCCCTGCCCATGCCCGCCGGCCGCGCCATTACGCAGACCATGGGCCGTATCGCCCTGGGCACTGTGCCGCGGCTCCGCCGCATCGGCATGGACAACCTGGATCTCGCCTACGGCGACAGCCTGACCCGGCGCGAGAAGTACCGGATCCTGCGTGAAGCCATGGACAATCTCTGCGCTGTGGCTGCGGAGTTGCCGCAAGTGCCCCATATCCGCGCGGCCGGGATCGAAAACTTCATTGAACTGCGCGGGCTGGACTACATCGACCGGGATCGCGGCGGCCTGCTGATCTCCGGGCACTTCGGCAACTGGGAGTGGATGCCGCCGGTGCTGGCAAACGCCGGCCTCGAAATCCTTGAGGTCGTCCGCCCACTGGACGACCCACGCCTCAACGCGGCGGTGGACAACCTCCGCCGCTGTCCGGGTATTGAAACCGTTCCGAAGGACGAAGCCGGCCCCGCGCTGGTCGCGAAGATGCTCGAGGGCAAGTTCGCCGGCATCGTCATGGACCAGTGCCCCCGTGAAAACGCGGTGCCCACCACTTTCCTCGGTGCACCCTGCTGGACCACCATCGGACCCGCGCTGGTCGCGATGCGTACCGGACTCCCGGTGTATCCCATCGAAATCTACCGCACCCGGCCCGGCCGCTACGTCGCCCAGCTCTACCCTGCGGTCGAGATTCAGAACACCGGCGATACGCTGGAAGACATGGTGTCCAATGTGCAGCGCTGCCAGGATGTGATCGAGGGCTGGGTCCGCAACCGCCCCGGCCATTGGCTCTGGTTTCACCGCCGCTGGAAAAAGCGCCCGAAGTTGGAGCAGGAATGGGCGGATCGGCGCGCGAAGAAGGAGCAACAGCGCGCGGCGCAAGAAGCGGAGGCTGAATGAATCTGGGGCAACTGGAACTGGGCGCCACACCGCGCGTTGCCGTGGCCGTACGCGATGGCGTGCCGCGTGAGGATATTGACCAGGCCCTGCGCGATGGCGCGGATCTCGTCGAGCTACGCATCGACGAGTTCGCCGATGGGTCGCCCGATGCCGTGTTGAACGAGATCGCGCGCTACGCCGGTGTCCCGATTCTCGGCACCATCCGCGGCGCCTTCGAGCGTGGCGGTTGGAAGTGTAGCGAGGCGGAACGTGCCGCGCTCTACGAAACCATCCTTCCGCAGGTCGACGCCATCGACATTGAGGTCGAGGCGGACGAGATCAATGGCGACCTCGTCGCCCGCGCAAAGGAACTCGGCAAGCTCGTCATCGCGTCCTACCATGATTTCGAAGCCACCCCCGCGCGCGAAGTGCTGGAGGACACCGATGCCCGGGGCCGTTTCCTCGGCGCCGACATCGTCAAGGTCGCCGCGCATTGCCAGTCGGACGAAGACCTTTGCACCCTCGCGGAGTACACCCTCGCGCACCGGGACGAAGGGGTCATCGTCATCGGCATGGGGGAAAGCGCGATGCTGAGCCGCGTCTTTTTTCCCGCACTCGGTTCACGGATCACCTATACTTTCCTCGGTGAGGCCACGGCGCCCGGGCAGTTGACGCTGGCGGACACCGTAGGCTATCTTTCCGCCTTCTATCCCACCCGCCGCGGTACCCCCGCACATTGACGGAGATTTCCCCCGATGCAGCATTCGATGATCATCCAGTCCAACGGCTCGGGCAAAGAAGAACTCGAGTCGCACCTGCGCGACGGCTGGACCGTGGTCTCCATCACCGCGAACAATGGCCAGAGCTACAACGACTTCCTCGTGGTGCTCGAAGACGGCCAGTAGCCCCTTGACAGATTGTAAATTGTTGACTACAATTTAGGTGCACTTGGGCGTTCTAAAGTTGAATCAGGTCAAAGTCACGTCGGATTTCTTGGAAATTCGCTGTATTTGCGTTTCCTCCCCTGTCCTAATTCGCAGCAGCGAACAACCCAGGAGGTACGAGCCGTGGCTGTATTTCGATACTCTGCAGTACACAAGGGTAGCGAAGACCATGATGAGAGCGGCACCATTGTCGCTCAAGACAAGATCCAGGCTTTCGACAAGCTGACTCGTCTCGGATACACGAGAGTCGGCTTGCAGAAAGTGGAAGGAATGGCGGCCTTGCTGCAACGCATGACCGCCGACATTCGATAGGTTTGGATTGTGGGTTACACGCCCTGCTCAGCCGCGAAGGCTTCGCCTTCGCGGCTGTTTTCGTCTTACTCGATATACCCGGGCCCCCGCGCGCCGGGCGCGGCGAGTGCGGCCGCGAAAACGTCGACCTCCACGGCCCCCGCGCGGCGCAGGGCACGCGCGCACTCGCTAACCGTGCCCGCGGTGGTGATGACGTCGTCAATCAGCAGCACGTGCTTGCCACGGATAGTCTCGCCGCGCACGGCGAAGGCACCGCGCACATTGGCCCGGCGCTCGGCGCCGGTGAGGCGGCTCTGCACCTTGGTCGGCCGGATACGCCACAGGGATTCGTCGAGCCGCGCGCCGCTAAACATCGGCAAGACCGCCTCGGCCAAGAGCAGCGACTGATTGAATCCACGGTCACGCAGACGCACCTTGTGCAGCGGTACGGGCACGATCAGATCATAGGCCGTGCACGGCATTTCGGCTTCAGCAAACTCGGCCATGCACTCGCCGAGCGGCGCGGCAAGCCGCTGTTTGCCGTGGAACTTCATCAGTTTGATGGCCATCTCGATGGCCTCGGCATAGATCGCGGCGCCGTAGCCGCGCCGGATATGGCGGTTGGGCGCCGTGCGACAATCGGCGCAGGGAAAGTTGTCTCGTGCGCCGAGGCCCGCCATCTGGGGATGGGGACGACCGCACCCGGTGCAGAAAGGCCGCTCGATTCGGGGGCTTGCGGTCCAGCAGCGCGGACAGAAATAGCCGTTTTCTTCGGTGAGCAGGCGTGCGGTACACGCACGGCAGAACTGTGGGAACACCACGTTCTTCGCGTTCAACCACCATCCGCTGAAATCGATGCGCCCATTCACCGGTGGACCTCCGATCGGGAAAGCATGGTAGACTCCTGAGAGGCTGCGGCGACAATCTGCCGGTCATTATGCGCCGGATTGACCGCCGTGGTGAAGTACCCCGAGGAGTCGAAGATGCGTCGAATCTGCCTTGTTGTCCTGATCCTGCCGGCGGTCGTCTTTGCGGCCACCCGTGCGTCCGCGCAGGGTTACCATACCGCCGATCAGGATGAGAACTCGCGCATCAGCCTGAGCGAGTTGCTGCGCGTGATTCAGTTCTTCAACTCTGGCGGATTCAGTTGTGCCGACCCGCCTGCCTCCACCGAGGATGGCTACCAGCCGGGTCCGGGCAACTCGGGCTGCACACCGCACGACAGCGATTTCAATCCGGTCGATTTCGAGATCAGTCTCAGCGAACTGCTCCGGCTTATCCAGTTCTTCAACTCGAACGGCTACTCGCCCGGGTGCGGCACGGAAGACGGATTCCAGCCGGGACCCGGGGGAACTGGTTGTGAAGGTGAAGGTGAAGGTGAAGGTGAGGGTGAAGGTGAAGGTGAAGGTGAGAGCGAGGGTGAGGGTGAGGGAAGCGACCTGATGACTGTCAATCTGCCGCCGCTCAAGGACGCGTCGCTCTACGAGCGAGAAACCGGCGATCGGGCCAACGGTTCGGGTCCGAACCTCTTCATCGGCACCACCGGCATGGACACCGTCCGGCGGGCGTTGCTCGCCTTCGACATCGCTGGCATGCTTCCGCCGGGAGCGACTATCGTCAG
>JAUIKJ010000228.1 GCA_030430835.1 Candidatus Hydrogenedentota bacterium | reverse complement strand
CCTGTCTGAGCGCACCCTGGAATCCTACTCTGCCGACCTCCAGCGCTATCTCGACCGCCTCACGGCCTTCGGCGTGACCGTGCCGCAGGATGTCACGGCGGATCATGTCCTCTCCCATCTTTCCGAATTGGAGTACGAGGGCATGGCCACCCGTTCCATCGCACGTCACCTCAGTGCCATCCGGCGTTGGCATTTCTTTCTGCTGGACGAGAACGCCGCAGAACACAACCCCACTGAGGGCATGAACACGCCGCGCTTCCCCAAGAAGCTGCCGGCCTACCTGACCGTGGCCGAGGTGGAGCGTCTTCTCAACGCTCCGGATCGGTCGACTGCACGGGGCATTCGCGACGCGGCCATCCTCGAGGTCTTTTACTCCTGCGGACTACGAATCACGGAACTGGCGAATCTGCCGCGCAAGGATTGCTCCCTTGAAGAAGCCGCACTGCGCGTGCGCGGCAAGGGCACGAAGACCCGCATGGTGCCGCTCGGCCGCCGTGGGGTCGAGGCCGTCGCCGCCTGGCTTGACGTGCGCGCGGGCTGGCCGCAGAAAGACGACGCGCTCTTTCTCTCCGTACGTGGCCGGCGCTTCAGCCGAATGACGCTCTGGCGGGTCTTCCAGGAATACACGCGCAAGGCGAACATCCAGAAGCATGTTACGCCGCACATGCTGCGGCACTCCTTCGCGACGCACCTCCTCGACCGCGGCGCCGATCTCCGCGCGGTGCAGGAACTCCTCGGTCACGCCAACGTGAGCACCACGCAGATCTACACGCACGTCTCCGTCGAGCGGCTCGCGAAGGCCCACCACGACTTTCATCCTCGGGCCTAGCACCGACGCTTTGCCCCAGCCTTCGTCTGCGTGCGACAATTCGCGTTTCCCGCAGTTTCGGAGCCTTTCCCCATGAACACCAAACGCGTACTCATTCGCTGTTTTTTATTCGCCCTAATTGGCCTGCTGATTGAAGTTTTCTTCACCGGATTCAACCAGCTGCTCGAAGGCAACTGGCGGATGACGGGCAAGACCTCGCCGTGGATGATGCCGGTCTATGGCCTGCTGGGCATCCTGATCATGCCCATCGGCGAGGCGCTTAAACGCAAGCGCGTGCCGCTGCCCCTGCGCGCGGTGGTGTATATGATCGGCATCTACGTGATTGAATACATCTCGGGCACGATCTTCCGCGCCTTTGGGCTGGTCATCTGGGATTACAGCCACCTGCCCTATAACCTGCACGGGCAGATCACGTTGGCCTACGCGCCGTTCTGGTGGGCGCTCGGCATGGTTATCGAGCCGCTGTACCGACGTGTCGACGCAATGGCCGGCGTGCTGGCGGGGGCCCCGCGATGAGCGAGGCGACCCTGCCGGCGACCGTGCCGCGCTGTGTCCATTTCGGTGAGTGTGGCGGATGCCAGTTTCAGGACATCGCCTACGAGGGACAGTTGCAGCAGAAAGCGGCGCAACTCTCGGAACTCTTCGCCGCGCATTGGGAGGCGCCGATTCCCGTGCGCCCCTCCCCCATTCTCTGGAACTACCGGAACAAGGTGGACCCCGCCTTCGCGCGCATGCGCTACGACGAACCGCCGCCTAAGGACTTCGTCCGCGAATCGGTGCTCGGCTTCAAGAAGCGCGGCCGCTGGTATGACCCGCTCGATCTAAAGGAATGCCACATCGGCCCGGAAGGGCTGGACGCGCTGGTGGCGGCGGTCGGCGAATGGTATCACGGCGCGGATCTCCGCGCGTGGGACAATCGCAGCAAGGATGGCGTGCTGCGCCATCTTCTGGTGCGCGACACAAAACGCACCGGCGAGCGCATGGTGATGCTGATCACCATGCCAGGCTTTGCAGACACGGCGGGCTTCGTGGACGCGGTGCAACGCGCGTGGCCCGCGCAGAGCATTTTTCACGGCGTCAGCGACTCCAGTGCGGACGTGGCCTTCGCGGAAGAAGTTCACCTGCTCGAAGGTGCGCCTTATATTACGGAACAGCTGGACGTCCCGGACGGCGATGCGAAGCGGACGCTGCGCTTTCGCATTTCGCCCTTTAGCTTCTTTCAGACCAATCCCCTCGCCACGGAAAGGCTCTATGGCCACATTCGCGACTGGGTGAAGTCCGTGTCGCCGCGGGTGCTATACGATCTCTACGGCGGCGTGGGCAGCATCGCACTGTGCTGCGCAGATCTGGTGGACCATGTCTGGTCCGTCGAGGAGATTGAAGCGGCGTCCATCGACGGCCGTCTGAATGCCGCGGAGAACGGCGCGGGCAACGTGACCTTTTTCACCGCGAAGGTGGAGAAGTACCTTCAGCACCAGCGCGAAGCGGAAGGCCTGGCCGAGGGCGCTGCGGTCGTCGTCGATCCACCGCGCGCGGGCATGCACCCGAAGGCGCTCAAGCGCCTGGTCGATCTCGGCCCGGACCACCTGCTCTATGTATCCTGCAACCCCAAATTGCTCGCCCGCGAACTCGATGTGCTGGCGGAGCGCTACCGGGTTGCCGCGCTCGAAGCCTTCGATCTCTTTCCCCACACCAAGCATGTGGAGGCCGTGGCAATCCTGAAGCGCATAGGGTAGCGTCACCCAACGGCCTGTCGGCCCAACCTTGCGTCATGCCCGCGAAAGCGGGCATCCACCATTGCGCCCGATGCCGAAAACCGTGGTGAACGCTGTGATCGCGGGAGAATGGCTCAACGCCAACCATCCGCGACGACGCCAATCACACGCCCCCGATGCCGTACGCCGCGCTGGTGGAATCCCGCCTCCCCACCTTCGGCACCACGATCCCGCCCCGTGTCACTTCGACCGAAGGGAGAGGTCTTAAATTCCTCCCTGCGGCCAAATGCCACCGTAGTCACTACGCATTACACATCCCGCCAATCGACCAAGATCATCCGCCCAGCATTTCGGCTTCGGTGCTGACGTACTGGAAACGCGCTGGGGTACACGCGCACATCCCGCGGTGCGGCACCGCGAGGCATGAGCAAGCGCATGCACTCCATGTCACGCGAGAATCGTCGTGAGCGTTTACGCTACTTCGCCAAGTCCACCAGCCAGATGTTGCGGAACTGCACGTAATTGTTGTGACCCTGCAGACGGATTGGTCCGGGCTCCTGCGGCATCGGCGCAAGTCGATCCTTTTCTTTCCAGCCGGTGATCCACGGTATCTCCTGATCGTTGTGGATCAGCACGCCGTTGTGGCGCACGGTAATGCGCGGATACGCACTGACTTCGCCTTGCGCGTCGAAGCGCGGCGCGCGGTATTCCACGTCATAGGTCTGCCATTGCAGCGGCGGGGCGCAGGCGTTCACCTTCGGCGCCGACACCTTATAGAGGGCGCCGCACTCGTTGTTCAGGCCCTCGAGGCCGTAGCTGTCGAGCACTTGCACCTCGAACTCCTTCTGAAAGAAGACACCGCTGTTGCCACGCTGCTGGCCGCGGGCCTTCGGCATAAAGGGCGTCCGGAACTCCACATGAAGCTTGACGTCCTTGTAATGCTGCTTGGTTTCGATGTAGTCGCCGTCCGGCGTGACCATCAGCACCTCGCCATTCAGTACTTCCCAGCCGTCCGTGCCGGTCCAATGGTCGAGATTGCTTCCGTCGAAAAGCACCGTGGCACCCTCCGGCGCGGGCGCGCCAAGGGTCGGCGATTCGCGAACGACCTTCTCCAGTTCGAAGGTCTTCATCCGGCCTCGGCCGCCCGTGATGCGCCCGTCCTTGATCACCCCTTCAATGCCGCTCGCGTCGAAATGCAGCGCCCCGTCGTCGGCTTTGACCTGTACATCGATGTGGGCGGGGCAACGCATGTCCAGTTTTGATACCAGCCGCACGCGGTACTTGTCGCGGCCGAGCGCGATGACCTGCGCCGCAATCTCCGGATCCACATCTTCCGCCTCCGACCAGCGGCCAATGTAGTCCCCGACCAGCGGGTCGGCTTCCGCGGGAAAGTACTCCTCCAGTTCCTCCGCCATGGAGGCGTCCGGATAGAGCAGCAGCGTGGTCATAAGCACGCCGGCAAAGGCGAGGTATCGGGCAAAGGCATACATAACGGGCGGTTCCTTTCGCGGTACGGGTACGGGCTGCGATTATCCACGACCCCGCCCTCCGTTTCCAGTGGCTTCGCCGCGCAGGGGAACACGGCCCCGGCCTATCCCGACTGCGCTTTCGGATTCAGGTTGACGTCCTTGAGGCAGTCCGGACAGTAGCCATGGCTGAACTCCGCCAGCGAATGATCGCGTACGTAGACTTCCACGTGTTCCCAGAAACCGTCGTCCGAGCGAATCTTCTTGCAGACACAGCAGATCGGAATAATGCCGCGCAGGGTTTCGATGTGTTCCAGCGCCCGCTGCAGTTCCCCTATCAGGCGCTCACGCTCCTTCATCGCACGATGACGCTGGATAACGTGACGGCTCGTCGACTCGAGAAAGTTCAGGTAGACCCGGTTGCTGTCCTTGATGACATAGTCCGAAGCGCCGTCACGCAGGGCATTGACCGCGATCAATTCACTGCCATTGCCGGTGACGAAGACGACCGGGACCTCCCGCGCCACGAAAAAGGGCAATACCGACAAGCCAGATCCGTCGGTGAGTTGGTTGTCCAACAACACGACGTCAAACTCCTTGGCCTTGGCCAGGACTTGGGCGTCGCGTATACATACGGCCTCTTCGATTACGAAGGGAAGATCACGTTCGATACACCAGCGGCGAATGGCCTGCCGATCCCCCTCGTCGTCTTCCACGACAAGAATACGCACCAGTTCAATTGCTTCGTCGATATTGAGTTCGGTTGTGGTCATAGGGGAAGTTCGCTTTGACTCCAGTATTCGACAATGTTCTTCAAGATGTCGCCGTACCCTGCCGCGGATCGAGGCTTCTCAAAATATCCGGCCGCGCCAAGGGCATAGCTCTCTTCGACATCCCGGTTGTTCGTGGACGAACTCAGGATCACCACGGGAACCTGTACAGCCGCAGCGGTCTTGCGCAGTTCACGCAAAAACTCGTGACCACTCATCCGGGGCATGTTCAGGTCTAGTAGTATTATACCTGTTTTACGTGCCGCGTTCGAGTGATACGTGCTGTCGTTGCGCAAGGTGTCCAGTGCGGCAGGGCCATCAGACGCCACGGTAAGGGCCACCGGCAAGGCGTGATCGCTGACCGCGCGCTTGATTCCGCGCGAGTCTATTCGACCCGGAGACCGTATTCGTGCATATCTGAAAGATGTGCGTTCTGAAATGCGGGGTCCTCAGCTGTTTCTTACTCGAACAGCGCCGGAATTTTTAATCGAATTA
>JAUIKJ010000227.1 GCA_030430835.1 Candidatus Hydrogenedentota bacterium | reverse complement strand
GCTCCTTGTCTTCCTGCAGGTCCCGGTTGTAGGTGAGCGGCAGGCCTTTCATCATGGTGAGCAGGGCCGTCAGGCCACCATAGACCCGGCCCGTCTTGCCCCGGACCAGTTCGGCCACATCCGGGTTTTTCTTCTGCGGCATGATGCTGGAGCCGGTGGTGAAGGCGTCGCCAATGGTGATAAAGCCAAACTCGGATCCCGACCAGAGGATAAGCTCTTCGCACAGGCGGGAAAGGTGCATCATGACAAGGGCACCGTTGCTGCAGAACTCGATCAGGTAGTCACGATCGGCGACGGCGTCCATGCTGTTTGCAGACAACGCGGCGAACGCGAGTTCATCCGCCACCTGCTTGCGATTGATCGGATAGGTGGTTCCGGCGAGCGCGGCAGAGCCCAGCGGCAACACATTGACGCGCTTGCGCAACTGGGTGAAGCGCTCGCGGTCGCGGGCGAACATCTCGAAATAGGCGAGCAAGTGGTGCGCGAGCAGGACCGGCTGCGCGTGCTGCAGGTGGGTGTAGCCGGGAATCACCAGATCGCAGTTGGCTTCGGCCAGGTCCAACAGCGCGGCCTGCAAGGCGCCCAGTTTCACGATGATGGCGTCGACCTGATCACGGGTCCAGAGCCGGACATCGGTCGCGATCTGATCGTTACGACTGCGGCCGGTGTGCAGGCGCTTGCCCGCATCACCAATCTTCTTGACCAGCGCCGCCTCGATGTTCGTGTGCACGTCTTCGAGCGCGGTATCCCATTGCAGTTTCCCGCCCTCGATATCTTTCGCGATGGCCTTCAAGCCGCCAATAATCTTCTTGGCGTCGGCCTTGGTAATGATGCCGCAGTCCCCCAGCATGCGCGCATGCGCAATACTTGCGCGGATATCCCAGGGTGCGAGGCGCGCATCGTAGGACACACTCTCCCCCAACTGTTCGACCAGCGCATCGGTCTTGCCTTCGAATCGTCCGCCCCAAAGTTTGCTCATGATCGTCCGCCGTTCCGTAGGTTCAAGGTGCCGCTGCCGCGGTCTTCAGATGATGTTCGAGAAAGGCCTCGAGATCCACGTTGTCCAGATCCAGCCGCAACACGATTTCCGCGCTGTCGGCAACGCCCGCGCCATACTCGTCGTAGTTCGCGAAGGTGGCGAGACGCAAGGATACCGTGGTCGCGAGGCGGCCCGCGAGGTCGCCATACAGCGCCTGTCGCAGAACCGACCAGGCGATGCGCTCGATCCCCGCCTCGGAGAGGCCGGAACGATACGCGGCGACCCGGTTCAAGTCAAGGAGCAGGCGCAGGTGTCCGTCCGCATAGCGGTGTTGCAGCGCGTTCATCGGAACCGGCACCGTGGGCATTGTACCCCATGTGGCCTCAAAGCCTTCGATCACGGTGCGGAGCGTCTCCAGCGGCTCGTCGAGCAGGGGGCCCAGCCGCTGCAGGGCGGGTATCCGATCGGTAAGGTGTTTCGCCAGACCGGGATAGAGCCGCGCCGCCAGCAGATCCGCCGCCTCATCGATCGCCCAGGGCGACGCATGGTGCGCGAGAAAGGGCGGGCTGCCGGTGGGATAATTGCTGATCGCCGCGCGAAGCAACTCCCCGCCAATGTCCACGACCTCGAATCCGGCCTTCTCGATAAAGCGGCGGCTTTCGCGGTAGCTGGGGGTATCCGGCCGCAGGCTGTCCTTGTAGCGGCTGAACAACGGATTCGCGTCAATAAAGACAACGCGGGTATCAAAGTGTTCCGCTGTCCGCGCAATGGCTTCGAAGGCCGCACCCGGCGATTCCCCTTCCGGCAGATCGAAGATATTGCGCAGCGTGAAGAAGACGGTATCCAGCCGCCCGCCCAGTTCCACGAAGGAAACGAAGCGTTCCACCGCGTCGATAAAATCCATCCCCGGCTCGGACCGCACGATCAGGTCGAAGCGCGCGCCCGCCCCCAGGCCCAGTTGCCGTTGCAGGCGCTGCTCCAGCGCACGGCCCAGCGAGTAATTGCGCTCCACGTCGGAGGCGCTGATGATCGAAGGTCCGACCAGCATCCCCAGGTACGGGCCCGTCCGCACGGCACCTTCCACCCGATCGCCGAGGTATCGGTCGGGCAGGTGGTTGTAGTAGGCATAGGCGCCCGAATAGGGTCCAAATAGATCGGGCGCATGATCGCCATCGGGACGGTAGCCGGTGTGCCCGATCTTCGCGGCGGTCCAGAGTCCATCACTCATGCGAAAGAGCCGGGTCCGGTTCTCCTCGAGGTAATAGAGCGTGCTGCTCGCAGCGGCCAGCGCGAGACTGCCCGCCCGGAAGGGACTGACCCAGGTTTCCGCAACCGCGTTGCGGAGCACGTAGCCGCCCGATACGATCGGCATGGTCCACGGATAGATGCGCCGATCGTTTAGCCCAAGAAAGCGCAGGTGGTAACCCTCGTCGAAATCGCGCAATTTCTTGGCGCCGCGGATTAGGTCCTGTACGAGCAGGCCATTGTAGCGCGGGACGTAACGCAGGTCTTGCACCGCGTCGAGGCGCATCTCGTCAAAGGCGAAGGGATACCAGCCGGAATCCGGGATGGCCTGCGCCGCCGTGTTCTCAAAGAACAGATCAAAGGCCGCGGCATCGCGATCCGCCACCACCAGATCCGCCAGCCAGATCCGCCCCGCCGCGTCCGCTACGAAAAGACGTCCATCCGGGGACAGGTCAAAGGCGGTCACCCGCGACCAGGGAGCAGCCGGCGCGACGTCGCGGCTGGTCATGGTTGCGGGGTCGTACTCGAGGATCGTGGCGTCTCCATCGAGCAGGTAGACCCGCTGGTCGCGCGTACGCAATGCGCGGATACGGGACCAGCCGGGGCCTTCCAGCGGCCCTTCCGTCATCACGCGCGCCTGGTGAAGCCGACGAAGGCGGCGGCCGTCTGCCTCCGCGAAATACAGGTCCTCGCCAACGGCCACGGGGGCGAAGGGCGCCTCCAGCAGGGCCGCGTCTGCCGCGCCGTCCACCCAGCCTGGTGTACCGGCTTGACCGGCCAACATCCGCACGGTCCCCATCCGCTCATCAAATACCCGAAGACAATGGTTTCCCGTGTCCGCGATGACGCAACGGTCGCCGATCAGTGCGATGCCCCGCGGCGATTGAAGCGCCGCCTGCCATGGTGCGCCGTCGCGGTTTCCGCTTTCGATGTTCCAGAGGAGCGAGGCCTCCGGCCCCTCGGGGTAAACCAGTTCCGCCTCCTCCGGCGGGGTCGCGAAGGGAAGGTTGAGTGCATGCAACAGGTTCAGTGCCAGCAGCCGGTTCCCCGGCGGATACATGTGGGCAATGTCCTGAAACATGCGCGCATCAAAGATGGGGTGATCCAGGTGGACCAGCCGTATCTGCGTGCCATCCTCGCGGTCGATCAGGCGGCTGAGCAGCCCGAGATCTTCGGCATGGCGATCCGGCGCCGTCACATCGCCGATGTAGGCATCGCTCAACGGCGGCGTAAAGAGCAGGGCCGGACGTCCGGATGCGGCGATCCGGTGGATCACTTCGCGAAAGGCGTTCAGTTGAGGAAATTCCCCCCGCAGCACGGGCGTCTTGAAGTGCTCGTGCACGCGCGCGAGGAGGGCCATGGGGTCCTCGGTCTTCGGCTTTCTCGCCGGCGCGAGCGCGGCGGGCCAGGGCGAGACGTCCCAGAGGGATGCCAGCGTCTCCCGGTGACGCAGCACGGGCGTGGCTGCCCGCAGATGCTCCGCGACATGGCGCGTCTCCAGCCGGGCAAATGTTGCCCAGTCAACACGACCACCGGCCACCACGGGCGGCGCGAGCCGTTCCAGCCAGGGCCGCGTGCACCCGGCGTGTTCCGCGTAGTGCGGCGAGAAGTAACGCAGGTTGACCTCGATCACCACGCCCACGCGGCCCGCGGGATCCTGCCGATCCAGTTCGCGCACCAACTGAAGCAGGTCCGTCGGAAGCAGGCCGTTCATCGCGGTCTGGTAGAAACGCACTGGCGTGGCGCGCGATACTTCGCGGCGCAGATAGTCGATCACACGGTGCTGATCCCAGTCGGACACAGTCTCGCGCACGCTGCTGCCGACAAGTACGGAATCGCCCATGAGCAGCCAGACCGGCGTGGCTTCGTCGCGCGCCACAGCTGCCGCCGATGCAAGGACCTGACGTACCGCCGCCGGGTTCGATAGGGTCTGCACGTCATTCCGGTCGCCTGTGCGCAGGGCGAGCGTCATCGTCACATCGAGCAACAGCAACAGTCCCAGAGCACACCCCGCCACCACCCAAGGCCGACGCGGGCGCGGGAAGGCGTCGATCAGGACATTGCCCGACCACAGCGTGCCGCGGGTATCAGACATGATGCTGGAGGCTTCTCCTAGAATTGGAAGTAGATAAAGGGACGCTCACCTGTATACCCGAAGAGCAGCATGACCGCAATGAGGATTCCATAGAACAGGACGGCGGCGGCCGGGACCCCGTCGACCCGGTGCAGAATCCGGTAGCGCCGCTCCAGCGCGCTGCACAGCAGGAAGGCCATGACCGCCAGGTACGCCACGGCCTGCTGCCCCGACATGGGAAGGCCGTCGCGCAAGGCATCGCCAATTGCGCGCAGCGTAAACGCGATGTCTTCCGCCGATTCGGCACGGAACATGACGAAACCGATATTGCTCAGGTGAAACTGCAGAAACCAGCCGCAGAAGCCGAGGGTCATGCCCAGTTGCCCGGCAAGCCCGCGATAGAGGCGGGTCCGCATGAGGAGCACGATTAGCACCATCAGCGCGCCGTGATACAGGCCCCAGAGCACGAAGTTCCACGCCGCGCCGTGCCACAGGCCGGAGAGTGCCGCGACCAGGAAGAGGTTGAAGAGCGCGCGAGTTGCGCCGCATTGGTTCCCGCCAAGCGGCCGGTAGAGATAGTCCCGGATCCAGGTGCCCAGCGAGATGTGCCAGCGCCGCCAGAAGGCCATCATGCTTGGGGATAACAGCGGCTGATCGAAGTTCTTCATCAGGTCGATTCCGAAGAGCCGCGCGGATCCGCGCGCAATCTCGGAGTAGGCCGAGAAATCGCAGTAGATCTGGATCCCGAAGAGGTAGGTCGCCAGCAGCCCCGCGGTACCGTCGAAAGCCTGCGGGTTCTCGTAGAAACGATCGACCAGCAAGCCGCAGTAGTCGGCGATCATGACCTTCTTGAACAGGCCCCAGACGATCATGCGCCCACCCGTAATCAGGTTCTGGGCGGCAAAGCGCCGGCGCACGGCGTGATCGAACTGGGTGATGAGGTGGCCCGCGCGCTCAATGGGTCCGGCAACAAGCTGTGGAAAGAAACTGACGAAGAGGAAGAAACGCGAGAA
>JAUIKJ010000226.1 GCA_030430835.1 Candidatus Hydrogenedentota bacterium | reverse complement strand
GGCCTGCTTAGGCCGAGGGTATCAAAACCGGAAGGATTGGTATCGGGATCAGTCATGGCATGTTCCAAGGTTGCCGGGCGAAGAAGAAAGATCGGAACGCCTGACGCAAAGCGCCAGGCGTTCCCTGTAAAAATGTTGTACACCCCGAACACGGCTGCGCGGACCGCGGCCTCGCACAGCAAGGCGGCCACCGGCTACAGCGGTTGGTTATCGAAGCGCGAGGTGCCTATTCCGTGCCCGTGAAGAAACCCGCCTTGTTGCGAACGCGTAGGCGCAATGCATTGAGGCGGATGAAGCCCGTGGCGTCGGTCTGATCGTAGGCGCCCTCATCTTCCTCGAAAGTCGTGATCTTCTCGTCGTAGAGCGACTTCTCGGCGCGGCGGCCAACCACGTCGCAGTTGCCCTTGTATAGACGCATGCGCGCGGTGCCCGTGACGTTTTCCTGGCTCTTGTCGACGAAGGCGGTAAGCGCTTCCATCTCGGGGGAATACCAGAAGCCATTGTAAATAAGCTGAGCGATCTTCGGCGAAAGCTGGTCGCGCTGCAGCATTACTTCGCGATCCATGGTGATGGATTCAACCGCACGGTGCGCAGCGTAGAGAATCGTACCGCCCGGCGTCTCGTATACACCACGCGACTTCATACCGACGAAACGGTTCTCGACAATGTCCACGCGACCGATGCCGTTGCGTCCGCCAAGTTCATTGAGGCGCGTAAGCAGGGCTTCCGGCTCCATGCGCTTGCCGTCGAGGGCGACCGGTGTACCGGCTTCGAAATCTATCTCGATGTAGTGCGCTTCGTCCGGCGCGTTCCGCGGATCTTCGGTCAGCAGAAACATGTCGTCCGGGGGTTCGTTCCACGGATCTTCGAGCACGCCACCTTCGAAGGAAAGGTGAAGCAGGTTGCGGTCGCAGGAGTAGGGCTTCTTCTTGGTCACGGGAATCGGAATACCGTGCTTCTCCGCGAAGTCCATCATCTTCTCGCGCGTGTTCAATTCCCAGTTCGGGTCGCGCCAGGGCGCGATAATCGTCACGCCCGGCTCCAACGCGAGGCAGGTCAGTTCGAATCGGACCTGATCGTTGCCTTTGCCGGTAGCGCCGTGCGATACGGAGTCGGACCCCGTCTCGCGCAGTACGTCGATCTGCCCCTTGGCAATCAGGGGCCGGGCGATACTTGTTCCCAGGAGATAGGTACCCTCGTAGATCGCATTGGCGCGCATCGCTGGAAACACAAAGTCGCGCACGAACGCTTTCTTGAGGTCCTTGACTATCACTTCGCATGCGCCGGTGTCGATCGCCTTTTGGCGTGCAGGCTCGGTCTCTTCGCCCTGACCGACGTCCGCGATGTACGCGACCACGTCGGCTTTGTAGGTTTCCTGCAACCACTTCAGGATGATGGAGGTATCGAGGCCGCCAGAATAGGCCAGCACAATTTTCTTCGGATTCGCCATGGCTTCTTGTCTTCCTTGTTGACGCGGCACGCCGCCGCGGAAATTACTTGAGCAGGGTCGCCAGGACCGCCTTCTGCGCATGCAGGCGGTTCTCGGCCTGATCGAACACGATAGACTGCGGCGCGTCGATGACGTCGTTCGTCACTTCGTCGCCCCGGTGCGCGGGCAGGCAGTGCATGAACACGGCGTCCGCCTTGGCGTGGGCCATCAGCGACGCATTCACCTGATAGGGGTGGAAGGCCTGGCGACGCTGCGCCTCTTCCTCTTCCTGCCCCATGCTCGCCCACACGTCGGTGTACACGGCATCCGCATCGCGCACCCCGGCCGCGATGTCGTGGGTGATTTCAATTGTACCGCGGGCACTGGCCTGCGCTTCCGCCACGATCCCCCCATCCGCCTCGAATCCTTCCGGGCAGACCAGCGTGAGGTTCAGCGGCACCCGCGCCGCGAAGTTTGCCCAGGAATTGAACACGTTGTTGCCATCGCCGACGAAGGCCACCTTCAGGCTGCCGAGGTCCGCGCCCTTGTGCGCGCGCAGGGCCTGCACATCCGCAAGGATCTGGCAGGGGTGTGACAGGTCGGTCAGCGCATTGATCACGGGAATCGATGCGTGCTCCGCGAGCTCCAGCACGTGCTCGTGGCTGAAGGTACGCGCGACGATCCCGTGCACCCAGCGCTCGAGATTCTTCGCCATGTCCGGCACGGTCTCGCGCTGGCCCAGACGGGTCTCAAGGAAAATGCTCTGCCCGCCCAACTGGAAGATACCGGTCTCAAAGGTGACCCGCGTGCGCAGGCTCGGCTTTTCGAAGATCATTGCAACCGTCTTGCCGAAAAGTAGGGGGTGCGGCTCACCGGCGTGCTGTTTCGCGCGCAGTTCGTCCGCGAAGTCCAGCAGTCCCAGCAGTTCGTCCCCGCTGAAATCAACGAGGGAAATAAAGTCGTTTACCATCCAAGCTCTCCAACACAGCTTTCGAGGACCGACAGCAGCCGGTCGATATGTTCCGATTCAATGATAAGGGGCGGCAGGAAACGCAGCACCTTCGGCCCCGCGGGGCCGCAGATAATCCCGGCCTCCTGTAGTTTCTGGATCAGCGGCATCACCGGTTCCTGAAACTCGACGCCGACCATAAGGCCCTTGCCGCGCACTTCAACGACGCTCTTCGGGTGCCGCTGCGCGAACGCGTCCAGCGCCGCGTGGAATAGCACCGCCGTCTTGCGCACGCCGTCGAGGAATCCGTCTTCGGTCAGGGCTTCCAGCGTAGCCAGCGCCGCCGCAGAGGACAGGGGATTGCCGCCGAAGGTGCTCGCGTGCGACCCCACGGTGAAGCCAGCCGCCGCCCTTTCGGTGCAGCCCATGGCGCCCATGGGCACGCCGTTGGCCAACGCTTTGGCGAGGCACATGATGTCGGGCGTAATGTCCGCCTGTTCATGGGCGAAAAGCGTGCCCGTACGACCCAGGCCCGTCTGTACTTCGTCGAGAATCAGCAACAGCCCGTGGGCGTCGCACAGGGCGCGCACCTGTTTCAGGTAATCTTCATCGGGCACGCGCACGCCGCCCTCGCCCTGCACCGGCTCCAGCATGATCGCGCCGGTCGCCGGCGTAATCGTGGCGGCCAGCACCTCGATGTCGTTATACGGCACATAGTGGAAACCGGGCACCAGCGCCTCGAAACCCTCGTGGTACTTGGGCTGGCCCGTGGCGCTGATGGCGCCCAGGGTACGGCCGTGGAAGGATTCCTTCGCGGAGATGATCTCCGGCTTCGGCGTGCCCTGCTGCGCCCAATAGCGGCGCGCCAGTTTGATCGCCGCCTCATTGGCCTCGGCGCCGCTGTTGCAGAAGAACCAGCGGTCAGCGAAGCTGTGCGCGGACAGTTGCTCCGCCAGCTTCACCTGCGGCTCGATGTAATAGAGATTGGATACGTGCAGCAGCTTCGCCGCCTGCTCCGTGACCGCGCGGGTCACGCCCGGGTGCGCGTGGCCCAGGTTGCACACCGCGATGCCCGAGAAAAAGTCGAGGTACTCGCGGCCGTCGGCGTCCCACAAGATCACGCCTTCGCCACGGGTCAACGCGAGCTTCCGGGTGCCATAGGTATTGATGACGTGCCGGTCGTTGAGCGCCTGAATTTCGCTGGTGTTCATGAACTTCCTCGTCCCCGTGAAAAAATGAAAAGGCCCCGAAACCCACACGCGCGGGTATGCGCAGTGATCAGCGGGACCCCGGCGCTCAGTCGGCCTTGGCGGCCGCCTTCTTTGCGGGCTTGGATTCCTTGGCCTTGGCGGGCTTGGCGTCGCTCTTCTTATCCTTGCTCTTGCTCTCGGCGGGCGGCGCGCCCTTCTTGTCCTTGAAATCGGTCTCGTAGAAACCCGACCCCTTGAAGATGATCCCTGCGCCTGTGCCAAGCATCTTTTTGCAACGGCGCGAACCGCAGGACTCGCACGCCGGCTTGGGCGTGGCACTCATGGCGTGGAACACATCGAAGACGTGGCCACATTTCAGGCATTCGTAGGAATAGGTTGGCATGGAAAGATCCTCGTCGGCGCGGTGAATAGGCCCCGCGCGGGAAGCCCGCAATGGTAGCATGCGCCCCTGTCACGGTCAATATATCCGGCCAATTCTCGCGGCCCGGCGCGCCGTGAACCGGCACCGTGATCAAATGGTTGCATCATTGCCCTGCTATTCGCTAAACTCTTGCGTTCTGGAGCCGGGATAGCTCAGTTGGTAGAGCAGCGGACTGAAAATCCGCGTGTCGGCAGTTCGACTCTGCCTCCTGGCACCATTTTTTTTCCAGAGCTGGAATAGCTCAGTTGGTAGAGCACGTCACTCGTAATGACGGGGTCCGGGGTTCGACTCCCCGTTCCAGCTCCATTTCCCCCTCCCCCATGCTCCCCCCCCCCTGCGGGGCCACCCCGTGCTGCGCCTGTCCAGTATTTATCTGGGGTTGAAATTTCGCCACCAAAGGCTTTATAGTTTTCGTAAGTTTTTTGCGGGACGCAAAAACCCTTAAAGCGAATAAACCTCTCGCGGAGCGTTTTCATGGAAACAAAACAGTCCTTTAGTACTTCGGAAGTTGCGAAATACTGCCATGTCACCGCCGACACCATTCGCAAGTGGGCGGAAGCCGGGCGGATTCAAGTCTTTAAGACCCCGGGCGGTCACCGCCGTATCCGCCGCGACGACCTGATTCGGTTTCTGCGTGAAAACAGTATTCCGATTCACGGAGAATTGGACAACAGCGGGGTAAAGATTCTCGTGGTGGACGACGAGAAGTCGGTCATCTCCGTGGTGCGTCGTTTTCTTGAACGCGCGAACTCGCCCTTCCAGGTAGAAATCGCGCTGGACGGCTATGACGCGGGCCACCAGGTCGCGACCTTCCGCCCAAACGTCATCTTTCTGGACTTGCGCCTGCCGGGTATCGACGGCTTTGAAGTCTGCCGCCGCATCAAGTCGGATCCGGAAACGGCGAACACGCACATCATCGCCATGACCGGTTTCTACGAGGGCGACGCGGCGCAGCGCGTGATGGAACTGGGCGCGGAGATGCTGCTCCAGAAACCTTTCACGCCGGATGACCTCCGCCGCGCGCTTGCCAAGGTGGGCGTCGAAGTCACCTGATCCAATTCTGATCGATTCACACCACGCGCCCGGCTTCCCCGAAGCCGGGCGCGTGCATTTCATGCGTCACCCCGCCCCGTCTGCTATCCTCTCCAACGTTTCTCTAACGAACCGGAATGGCGAGGCATGGCATGAAGACTCTGGCACTGATCGGTATCCTTTTCCTCAGCGGACAGATCGACCCGAGCGTCCTGCGGGAAGACGACAGCGAGACCGCGGACTACAGCGCGGAGCTGCCGCGGATCCCAGGTACCGCGCCGGAGGATGCGCTGGCGACCTTCGAACTGATTCCGGGC